>CADCTL010000172.1 GCA_902805625.1 uncultured Acetobacteraceae bacterium | reverse complement strand
CGGGCGCATGGCGCCGAGGATCGGGGCGGCCTTCGCCTCGCGCAGGCGATCCATCAGCGGCACCAGCACCGCCAGGTCGAGTTCGTCGAAGATCGCCGCCGCGTCGCGCGGGCGCAGCCCTTCGTAGAGCTTGACCATCTGCCGCCAGCCCGCCTCCTCGCGCTCGGACCGGTCGCGGTCGCCGGCGGCGGATTGGCGTTGCAGCGCCGACAACTCCTCCAGCCGTTGCGCCGCGCGCCGCTCCGTGGCTTCCGCCACCACCTCGCGGGTGAGAAGCGCCTGCTCCCTCGCGTCGAGCTCGGCGCGCCGCGCCCGCAAGGCTTGCAGGACTTCCCGCTCGGCGCGCTGCTCGGGCGTGGGCTGTTGCGCGTCAGGGCCGCACTGGGCAGGCGTTCCGCCGCTGGCCGCGGATGGCTTGGCGACGGCGGGCGAGGGCCCGGGGTCGGCCGCGCGCGGCGCTCCGCGCGGCTCCGAAGCCTTGGCCGAGCCGATCAGCAGCGGCGCGCGCACGGCCGGGTCCGGCGGAACGTCCACCAGGGTCGTGACCTTGACCGCCAGAAGCAAACCCATCGCGCCCAGGGCGGCCGGGAGCAGCCGGCGGTGCGACGACGCGGCCATCAGGACGCCCGCCTGGCCAGCGCGAGCACCAAGTCGCGCTCGGCGCGGCTCTCGACCGTTCTCGGCGGAACCGCCGGCGCGACCGCCTGCGGCAGGCCGCCCCGGGCGGCGCGGACCAGCTCGTCGAGCCGGTCGGCCGCGGCTTCGGCACGTTGCAACAGGTAGCGGAGGTCGTCTCGCAGAGGTTCGGCGGCGGCGTTGCCTGCCGCCAGCGCCTTGCAGCTCTCCTCGGCGTCGCGCCGCAGCCGCAGCGACGCCGCTTCCGCGCTGCGCGAGGCCTCGTCCAACATCGCCGCGCAGCCTTCCAGGGTCTCGCGGTCGCGCCGCACGGCGCGGAGGGCGCGCTCCAGCCGCAGCGCGACGGGGATGGTGCCCGCCAGCAGCGCGGCCACGGCCAGTTGGGCCAGCCACTCGAACCACCCCATGGCTCAAGCCTCCGCCGCTTCGCGCAGCTCGCGCGTGATGCGGACGGCCAAGCGGTCCTTGCGGCGCCCGAGGTCGCCTTCGAAGAGGGCCACGTCGTTGCAGCGCAGCTTGACCGGGGTTTCCGGCGTCGCGCCCAGCGTTATCCGGTCGCCGCGCCGGAGCGACAGGACGGAGGAGAGCGGCATGGTCTGCTCGTCCAGGACCACGTCCAGCGTCAGGTCGGTCAGCCGCAGCTCTTCGGCCAAGTGGGTTTCCCAGATCGAGTCGCGGCCGAGCTTCTCGCCCATGAACTGCTGGAGCAGCGTCTCCCGCACCGGCTCCAGCGTGGCGTAGGGCAGGAGCAGCTCGATCTTGCCGCCGCGGTCCTCCATGTCCACGCGGAAGCGGGACAGCACGCAGGCGTTGGACGCGCGGGAGATGGCCGCAAAGCGCGGGTTCGTTTCCAGCCGCTCGAAGCGGAACCGCACGGGCGAGACCGGCTGGAAGGCCTCCGATAGGTCTTCGAGCACCACGGCGACCAGGCGCTCCACCAGCGCGCGTTCGATGGAGGTGTACGAGCGCCCTTCGATCCGCATGGCCGCGGTGCCGCGCCGGCCGCCGAGCAGCACGTCCACCACCGAGTAGATCAGCGCGGAGTCGGCCACCAGCAGCCCGTAGTTGTCCCACTCCTCCACCTTGAACACGGCGAGCATGGCCGGCTGGGGCACGCCGCCGAGGTAATCGCCGAAGCGCAGCGACACCATGCCTTCGAGCGAGACGTCCACGTTGTCGCTGGTGAAGTTCCGGAGCGAGCCGGACATGGCGCGCACCAGCCGGTCGAAGACGATCTCCAGCATCGGAAGCCGCTCGTAGGCGACCAGCCCGGCGCTGACGATGCGCTCCAAGCCGCCGCCCTTGCCGCCGTCCGCGGCGTCGGCGAGGAGGGCGTCGATCTCCGCTTGGTCGAGGATCGGTGGCTCGTCGTTCCCCGCCGTCATTGGAGCAGCAGCTCGACGAAGAGCACGTCCGTCACCTGCGCCGGCGGCGCGGCGAGGCTCGCGCGGGCCATCAGCTCTTCCCGCAGCCGGTAAGTGCCGGCGCTGCCGCGCAGCTCCTCCGGCCTGACTTCCCGGAGGTAGGTGGTGAACAGGTCCTGCAAGCGGGGCATGGCTTCCTGGAGCGCGCGGGCGTCGGCGGCGCGCGGCACTTCCAGCTTGGAGCGGAGCTTGATGTAGCTGCTGCGGCGGCCCGGCGCGTTCAGGTTCGCCACGATGTCGGGCATGTCCACGAAGACCGGCTTCTCCACCGCGGCGGCGGCGGTGGTCGTCTCGGCTGCCTTGCCCGAGAAGAGGCCGGCGAACCAAGCGCCCGCGCCGCCTGCCGCGAGGACGACCGGCAAGGCGATGAACAGGAGGAGTCTGCCGCGGCTTTTGCGCGGCGGTCCCTCGGTGGCGTGCTCCGTCATGGGGCTCCTGCGGGTTTCCGAACGGGCGCATCCTCGCCGCGGCCGGTTAAGGAAGCGTTGCGCCGGAAAACCCTGCCGGGCCGGGGACGGAGCCGCCGCGTTTACCGAAAGTTGGCGTTTCGTTCGCAATCATCCCGGCCGAGCCTGGCGGGCGGATGGCCCGGGGCACGAGAAGGGAACAGCCGTGGACTCGCCTGGCTACATCGTGCTGTCGCGCCTCGGCGCGCAGCTCCGCAGCACGCAGGTGTCGGCGAACAACCTCGCCAACGCGGACACGCCGGGCTTCCGCGCCGAGCGCGCCGTGTTCGCGGAGTTCCTCCAACCGCGGTCCGGCGGTGCGCCGGTCGGCGATCGCGGCGCCGCCTACGCCATCGATCGCGCGACCTGGCGCGACACGGCGAGCGGGTCGATCTCCACAACCGGCAATCTATTCGACCTCGCGCTCAAGGGCGACGGCTTCTTCGCGGTCGAAACGCCGCGGGGCGAACGGTACACCCGCGCCGGGCGGTTCATGTTGGCCGGCGACGGCAAGCTGACGGACGCGGAGGGCAACGCCGTGTTGGACGCGCGCGGCACGCCCATCGTGCTCGGCCCCAACGACACCCGCGTCGAGGTGCGCGGCGACGGCAGCGTCCGCAGCGAGAACGGCCCGATCGGCCAGCTCCGCGTGGTGCGCTTCGACGACCCGCAGAAGCTGCGGGCGGAGGGCGCGCGGCTCTACGCCAGCGACGAGCCGGGGGCGCCGGCGGAGCGGCCCGGCGTGGTCCAGGGCGCCGTGGAAGGCAGCAACGTCCAGCCCGTGGTGGAGATCACCACCCTCACCGCGCAGATGCGCGAGTTCCAGTTCGCCACGCAGTTCGTCGAGCGCGAGGGCGAGCGCCTCTCCTCCGCGGTGGAACGCATCCTGCGCCGCCGCTGATCCCACTCCAGGAAGGACCCTCCCCCATGCGCGCCTTGCAGATCGCCGGCACCGGCATGATGGCCCAGCAGACCAACGTCGAGGTCATCTCCAACAACATCGCCAACATGGGCACCACCGGCTACAAGCGCCGGCGGGCCGAGTTCCAGGACCTGATCTACCAGAACCTGCGCCGCGTCGGTTCGCAGTCCTCCGACACGGGCAGCATCCTGCCCTCCGGCGCGCAGATCGGCTTGGGCGTGAAGACCGGCGCCATCTACCGCATCGGCGAGCAGGGCAGCCTGTCGCAGACGGAGAACCGCTTCGACCTCGCCGTCCGCGGCAACGGCTTCTTCCCCGTGCAGCTCCCCTCGGGGGAGATCGCCTACACCCGCGACGGCACCTTCGGCCTGTCGCCGGAGGGCGTCATCGTCACCGCCGAGGGCTACCCGGTGCAGCCCGGCATCACCATCCCGGCCGCGGCGCGCGACGTCACCATCAACGCCGCGGGCGAGGTGCTGGCCAAGCTCGACGGCCAGGTGGCGCCGCAGAACGTCGGCCAGGTCCAGCTCGCCATCTTCGCCAACGAGGGCGGGCTGGAGGCGGTGGGCGACAACCTGCTGCTGGCGACGCCCGCCTCCGGCCAGGCGCAGCTCGCCGCGCCCGGGCAGCCCGGCTACGGCCAGGTGATGCAGGGCTTCATCGAGACCAGCAACGTCAACGCCGTGCAGGAGATCACCAGCCTCATCACCGCCCAGCGCGCCTATGAGATGAACAGCAAGGTCATCAGCGCCACGGACGAGATGCTCTCGACCCTGGCGCGGATGCGCTGAGGGGGGCCGGACGGTGCGCCCGCTCGCCTTCGCTCTGTTCTGCCTCCTCCTGCCGGTCGCTGTTCCCGCGCAGGAGATGGCGGCGCCGCGCCCGCTCTCCATCGTGGAAGAGCCGGTGCTGCGCCTCGGCGACGTGTTCGAGAACGCCGGCGAACGCGCCGCGCAGGCGATCGGCGCGGCCCCCGCGCCGGGCCGGCGCTTGGTGCTGGACGTGGCCCAGCTTTCCGCCCTCGCTCGCGCCCACAACCTGCCTTGGCGGCCGTTGACGGCACACGAGCGCGCGGTGGTGGAGCGGCCGGGCCGGCCCGTGCCGCGCGAGGAGATCGACGCCGCGCTGCGCGCCGACCTGTCGCGCCTGGGCCTGGACCCGGACGCGGAGTTGGACCTCGGCCCGCTCCTGCCGCCGGTGGTGCCGCCCGCCGCCGCGGCGCACGTCTCCGCCGAGAACACGGCGCTGGACGCCACCACCGGCCGCTTCTCCACAACTTTGGTGGTGCTCGCCGAAGGGATGCCGACCGCGCGGATGCGCCTCGCGGGGCGCGCGGTGCCGACGCAGCCGGCGGTGATCGCCACGCGCCGCATCGCGCTCGGCGAGATGGTCGGCGCCGCCGACGCGCGCTTGGTGCGGCTGCGGGCGGAGCGCGTGCGGCCGGGCACGGCGCAGCGCCTCGACCAGGTGGTGGGCCAGCAGCTCCGCCGGCCGATGGCCGCCCAGATGCCCTTTGCTTCCGCCGACCTCGCGGCCCCGGCGATGGTGGAGAAGAACGCGCTAGTCACGATGCTGCTGGAAGCGCCGGGGCTTTCGCTTTCCGTGCAGGGCCGGGCGCTGGAAGCGGCGCCGCGGGGCGCCCTGGTGCCGGTGGTGAACCTGGCGAGCCGCGCCGTCGTGGAAGGCGAGGTCGTGGGGCCGGGCCGCGTCCGCGTCCTCGCCGGCGCCGCCCCCGCCCCGATCGCCTCCGCCCGTTGAAGGAACCGAGAACGATGCGCCCCCCGCTCCCCGCCCTGCTGACGCTCCCGCTGGCCCTGGCCCTCGCGGGCTGCGGCAACCTCGAACGCATCTCGCGCGTCGGCCGCGCGCCGGAGATGTCGCCGGTGGCGAGCCCCACCGCCGACCCCGCTTGGCGCCCGGTCTCGATGCCCATGCCGGCGCCGCAGGACGCGCCCGCGGTCGCCAACAGCCTGTGGCGGCCGGGCAGCCGCACCTTCCTCCGCGACCAGCGCGCGGCGCAGGTGGGCGACGTCATCACCGTCTTGGTCAGCATCCAGGACGAGGCGCAGTTGCAGAACCGAACCCAGCGCGCTCGGCAAGGCAACGACAAGCTCGGATTGCCGCAGGTGTTCGGGATGCAGACGCGCTGGCTGCCGCGCGGCGCCAACCCGGAATCGCTGCTCGAAGCCTCGGGCGGGCAGACCAGCGACGGCAACGGCACGGTGAAGCGGGGCGAGTCGGTGACGCTCCGCCTCGCCGCGACCGTCACGCAGGTGCTGCCGAACGGCAACCTGGTGGTGAACGGGCGCCAGGAGGTGCGGGTGAGCGCGGAACTGCGCGAGCTCGCGGTGCAGGGCGTCATCCGCCCGCAGGACATCGCCAGCGACAACACGATCAAGCATGACCGCTTGGCGGAAGCGCGCATTGCCTACGGCGGCCGCGGCACGCTGTCCGACCTGCAACAGCCCCGCTACGGGCAGCAACTGCTCGACGCGATCCTGCCGTTCTGAATGGCGCGGCGGCCCCGGGCGCAGGTTGCGGCCCGGGTTGCCCCGCCCAAGTGCCGGTCCTATAGCGCCCACCCCAGGGCGCCCGGACCGGAAGGATGCCGCCGCGTGGCCAGCCTCGAACCCGATACCCAGCCAGCCGCCAAGCCGAACCCAGCCCTCGCCGCGCAGGCCGCCATCCTCGCCCGCCCGGCGACGGAGGAGCGGCGCATGGCCGACGCCCTGCGCGCGCTGGCGATCGACGCCGTGGAGGCGGCGAAGTCGGGCCACCCCGGCATGCCCATGGGCATGGCCGACGCCGCGACCGCGCTGTGGACGCGGTTCCTGAAGTTCGACGCGGCGGACCCGCGCTGGCCTGACCGCGACCGCTTCGTGCTCTCGGCCGGGCACGGTTCCATGCTGCTCTACGGCCTGCTGCACCTGACCGGCCACGCCGGCATGGGCGTGGAGGAGCTGAAGCGCTTCCGCCAGCTCCACTCGCCCGCCGCCGGCCACCCGGAATACGGCGAGCATCCCGGCATCGAGACCACCACCGGGCCGCTCGGACAGGGCTTGGCCACGGCGGTCGGCATGGCGATGGCCGAGCGGCTGCTGGCGGCGCGCTTCGGCGACGGGCTTGTGGACCACCGCACCTGGGTGGTCGCCTCCGACGGAGACCTGATGGAGGGCATCAGCCACGAGGCGGCGTCGCTCGCAGGGCATCTCCGCCTCGGGAAACTCACGGTCCTCTACGACGACAACAACATCTCCATCGACGGGGACACGTCCCTCTCCCTTTCGGACAACGCGCTGCGGCGCTTCGAGGCTTATGGCTGGGCGGCGCGGCGCGTGGACGGGCACGACGCCGGGGAGGTCTCGGCCGCCCTGTCCTGGGCGCTGGAGAGCGACCGGCCCGTCCTCATCGCCTGCCGCACCATCATCGGCTTCGCGGCACCCAAGAAAGCTGGGACTGCGGCGAGCCACGGAGCGCCGCTCGGTTCGGAAGAGGCCGCGGCGGCCAAGTCGGCGCTGGGCTGGAACCACCCGCCTTTCGTCGTCCCGGACGGGCTGCGCGACGCCTGGGGATCGGCCGGCGGCCGCGGCGCGGGCGCGCGCGAAGCTTGGCTCCGCCGCCTCGCCGAGCACCCGCAACGCGCGGAGTTCGAGCGCGCGATGGCCGGGCGACTGCCCGAGGGGTGGAACACCCCCCTCGCCGCCCTGCGCGCCAAATGGGCCGAAGAGCGGCCCAAGCTCGCCACCCGCATCGCGGGTCAACGCTCGCTGGAGGCCCTGGTGCCGGCGGCGCCGGAGATGGTGGGCGGCTCGGCCGACCTCACCGGTTCCAACAACACCAATGTGAAGGGCGTGCCGGCCGCCACCCCTGGCAACTGGGCCGGGCGCTACATTCATTACGGGGTGCGCGAGCACGGCATGGCGGCGGCCATGAACGGCATGGCGCTCCACGGCGGGATCATCCCCTATTCCGGCACCTTCCTCGTATTCGGCGACTACATGCGGCCCTCGATCCGGCTCGCGGCCCTCATGCGGCAGCGGGTGGTCCACGTGTTGACGCACGACAGCATCGGCCTCGGCGAGGACGGGCCGACCCACCAACCGGTGGAACACCTCGCCTCCTTCCGCGCCATGCCGAACCTGCACGTGTTCCGCCCCGGCGACGCGGTGGAAACGGCGGAGTGCTGGGAGCTGGCGGTGGCGCGCGCGGACGGCCCTTCTGTGATCGCCCTGTCGCGCCAGAACCTGCCCGCCTTCCGCACCGAGGCCGGCGAGAACCGCTGCGCTCGCGGCGGCTACATCGTGGCGGAGGCCTCCTCCGAACCGCGCCGCGCCACCCTGATCGCCACCGGCTCGGAGATGCAGGTGGCGCTCGCCGCCAGCGCCTTGCTGGAGGACGCGGGCCTCCCCACCGCCGTCGTGTCCCTGCCCTGCTGGGAGCTTTTCGCCGCCCAGGACGAGGCGTACCGCCTGGAGGTGCTGGGCGACGGCGCGCTCCGTGTGGGCATCGAGGCCGCGGTCGAGTTCGGCTGGTCGCGTTGGCTGGGCGAGGACGGCCTGTTCATCGGGATGTCCGGCTTCGGCGCTTCCGCGCCGGCCGAGGACCTGTTCCGCCATTTCGGCATCACGCCCGAGGCCGTCGCCGCCGCGGTTCGGAAACGATTGGCCCCCTGAGACGATCAAGCCGCGACAGAGAGAGGACAGAACCCCATGACCGTGAAGGTCGGCATCAACGGTTTCGGCCGCATCGGCCGCCTCGTGCTGCGCGCCGCCATCGAGAGCGGGCGCGACGACGTGGAGGTGGTCGCCATCAACGACCTCGGCTCCGTCGAGGCCAACGCGCACCTGTTCCGCTACGACAGCGTCCACGGCCGCTTCCCCGGCGAGGTGCAGGTGGAGGGGAACAGCCTCCTCATCTCCTGCAACGGCCGCCGCTACGACCCGATCAAGGTCACGGCGGAGCGCGATCCGACCAAGCTGCCCTGGCAGGGCGTGGACGTGGCCGCGGAATGCACCGGCATCTTCACCAACAGCGACAAGGCGGGGCTGCTGCTGCAATCCGGCGCGCGCAAGGTGCTGGTGTCCGCCCCCGTGACCTGGGCCGAGGCGCTGTCCGACAGTTCCGCACAGGCGACCATCGTTTACGGCGTGAACCACAAGACGCTGAAGCCCGAGCACAAGATCGTTTCCAACGCCTCCTGCACCACCAACTGCCTCGCGCCGGTGGCCAAGGTGCTGCACAACAAGTTCGGCATCCTCCGCGGCTACATGGTGACCATCCACGCCTACACGGGCGACCAGAACACGGTGGACACCCTGCACAAGGATTTGCACCGGGCGCGGGCGGCGGCGGTCTCGGCCATCCCGACCTCGACGGGCGCGGCCAAAGCGGTGGGCCTCGTGCTGCCGGAGCTGAAGGGCAAGCTGGACGGCACCGCCATCCGCATCCCGGTGCCAAACGTCTCGCTCATCTCCTTGGACGTGAACCTCAAGGCGGAAGGCGTCACCAAGGAAGCGGTGAACCAGGCGATGAAGGAGGCCTCGGAAGGCGAGTTGGCCGGCATCCTCGGCTACAGCACCGCGCCGCTGGTGTCCGTGGACTTCAACCACGACCCGCGCTCTTCCGTGTTCGATTCCACCCAGACCCAGGTGGTGGACGGCGCCCTGGTGCGGGTGATGAGCTGGTACGACAACGAGTGGGGCTTCTCCAATCGCATGTCGGACACCGCCGCGCTGCTCGGCACGATCTGAGGAGGCAGAGCAGAAACACATGGCGCGCTTCCGCACCCTCGACGACCTCGACCCCAAGGGCAAACGGGTGCTGCTGCGCGCCGACCTGAACCTGCCGGTCAAAGACGGCACGATCACCGACCGCACCCGCATCGAGCGCTTGGTGCCGACCCTGCGCGAGCTGCTGGACAAGGGCGCGCGGCTGATCGTGTGCAGCCACTTCGACCGGCCCAAGGGCAAGCGCGTGCCGGAGATGTCCTTGCGGCCGATGGCCGCCGCGCTCTCGGCTTCGCTGAACCGCCCGGTCGCCTTCGCTGAGGACTGCGTCGGCGAGGCGGCCGAGGCAGCGGCGGCGGGCCTCAAAGACGGCGAGGCGCTGCTGCTGGAGAACACCCGCTTCCACGCCGGCGAGGAGGAGAACGACCCGGCGCTGGCGCAGGCCCTCGCGCGGCTGGCGGATGTGTACGTGAACGACGCCTTCTCGGCCGCGCACCGCGCCCACGCCAGCACGGAAGGCGTGGCGCGGCTGCTGCCGTCCTATGCCGGGCGGCTGATGCAGGCGGAACTGGAGGCGCTGGACGCCGCGCTCGGCAACCCGAGCCGGCCGGTGGTGGCCATCGTCGGCGGTGCCAAGGTCTCCACCAAGCTCGACCTGCTCGGCAACCTGTCGCGCAAGGTCGATGTGCTGGTGATCGGCGGTGCCATGGCGAACACCTTCATCGCCGCGCAGGGCCACGGCGTGGGCAAGTCGCTCCAGGAGGCGGAGATGCACGACACCGCGCGCCGCATCCTGGAGGAGGCGCGGACCGGCAACTGCGAGATCCTGCTGCCGGTGGATCTGGTGGTCGCTACGTCCTTCGCGCCGCACGTGCCGACACGGGAAGTGGGCGCCGAGTCCATCCCCGACGATGCCATGGCGCTCGATGTGGGGGACGACACGGTGGCCGCCATCGAGGCGCGGCTGCGGCAGGCCTCCACCCTGGTCTGGAACGGCCCGCTCGGCGCTTTCGAGACGCCGCCCTTCGACGCCTCGACGGTGGCGGTGGCGCAGGCCGTCGCGGGCCTGACACAGTCGGCCGGGCTGAAGTCCATCGCCGGCGGGGGCGACACGGTGGCGGCGCTGAAGCACGCGGGCGTGGCCGAGCGCATGACCTACGTTTCCTCGGCCGGGGGCGCCTTTTTGGAGTGGATGGAAGGCAAGACCCTGCCCGGCGTCGCCGCCCTCGAGCAGGGGTGAGGCGCGCGACCGCCCGGCCCGGGGAATGTTTACTTGAGGGTTAACGGCGGCGGGCGGCATCGTTCCACCTATGATGCGCGTCCGCCCCGCCACTCCCCTGCACCGCCACTGCTATCGCCGGGGCGACGATAGGCTTTTCATCCTCCGTTCGGATTTGGGTGCGATGATCCTAGGCATGATCTCGACCCAATCCCTTTCGGCCTTCACGCCGGCCGTTGATCGGAGCGCCCCGGTCCAGCCCCCCCGCGGCGTCACGCCCGCCATCGGAGCCACCGAGGTCGCCGCCCCCGCGCAGCGGCCGCTGGAAGCGGTGCCGGCGCAGCCCGCGCGTCCTGTGCCGCGCGGCTCGCTCCTCGACCTGCGGGTCTGAGCGCGGGTCCGCCGCGGCGGCTTTTCGGCCGGGGCCAGCCGTGGGAGGCGGCCGGACCCGCCGCGCGTACACTCGCCGGTGGGTGCTGTAGGGGTGGGAGGCGGCCGCGCACCGGCGGGCGCGGGGCAGTTCCGTCAGTAGAACTGACCGGTCGCCCGGCGCAGGGATGCACGGGGAGGGTTGGCGCAGAGCCTGTTGTTCGGCGGGCCGATAGCGGGTTGCCGTGCCTCGCGGACGCGGCGGATTTCCACCTGTGCGGGAGCGGCGGCGCGGGTCTAGGCGCCGTCCCGGAGCGGTTCTTCGCCTTGCCTTCGGCGCGGACGCCGGCCATCCTGCATCCTATGCCCTCCTTCATCCGCACCACGCCACAGGGCGAGGACCGGGAAAGGCTCACCTGCGCCGATTGCGGCTTCATCGCATACGAGAATCCGAAGATCGTGGTCGGCAGCGTGGTGGCCGTCGATGGTCGCGTCTTGCTGTGCCGCCGCGCCATTGAGCCGCGCCGGGGCTTCTGGACGCTCCCCGCCGGGTACATGGAGATGGGCGAGACGGTGGAGGAAGGCGCGGCGCGCGAGGCCTGGGAAGAGGCGCGCGCCCGCATCGGGATCGAGGGCGTGCTGGCCGTGTATTCCATCGCCCGGATCGGGCAGGTGCAGGTGATCTTCCGCGCCCATTTGGACGAGCCCGGCTTCGAGGCGGGGCCGGAAAGCCTGGAGGTCGGGCTGTTCGGCTGGGCGGACATCCCTTGGGGCGACATCGCCTTCCCGTCGGTCCACTGGGCGCTGCGGGCGTGGCGGGACACAAGGCACGCGCCCCTTGCCGCGCCGGCGCTCAATCCGGCGACGGACCCACGCGGCACACGCCCCTTGCAGGACATGGAGATGAAGGGTCCATGACGACGCGCCGGCGGAACATCGGCCTTCTGCTCGCGGCCTTACTCGCCGCCGCGCCGGCCGCCGGGCAGGAGGCGGCGCAGCGCGCCGGGGAGCCCGCCTCCCCCGCCCCGCCATCCCC
>CADCTL010000171.1 GCA_902805625.1 uncultured Acetobacteraceae bacterium | reverse complement strand
AGGTGCGCAAGTAAAATCGGAACGGCCTCCTGATCCTCCCCCTTTGAAGTGGTCCGCCCCGAGGTATGGGTTCGAACCGAAGGAGGACCGAGATGGCGAGCAAGAAGCACCGGCCTGAGGAGGCTGTGGCCAAGCTGCGGCAGGTGGATGTCCTGGTCTCGCAGGGGCAGTCGGTGGCGGAGGCGATCCGCGCGATCGGCGTGACCGAGGTGACCTACTACCGCTGGCGGCGGGAGTTCGGGGGCCTGAAGGCGGACCAGGTGAAGCGGCTGAAGGACCTCGAGGCCGAGAACGCACGCCTGCGCAGAGCGGTCGCCGACCTCACGCTGGACAAGCAGATCCTGGCGGAGGCCGCGCGGGGAAACTTCTAGGCCCCGCGCGCCGGCGCGCCTGTGTCGAGCACATCGTGCACACGATGGGGGTGTCCGAGCGCCGCGCCTGCGCGGCGCTCGGACAACACCGCTCGACACAGCGCAAGGCGCCGCGGGGCCGCGACGACGAAGAGCGGCTCACGGCCGACACCATCGAGCTGGCGCGGCAGTACGGCCGCTACGGCTACCGCAAGGTCAGCGCTCTGCTGCGGGACGCGGGCTGGCTGGTGAACGCCAAGCGGGTGGAGCGGATCTGGCGCCGGGAGGGGCTGAAGGTGCCGCCGCGGCAGCCCAAGCGCGGGCGGCTGTGGCTGGCCGACGGCTCCTGCATCCGGCTGCGCCCGGAGCGGCCGAACCACGTCTGGTCTTACGACTTCGTGGAGGACCGCACCCACGACGGACGGAAGTTCAGGCTGCTGAACGTCATCGACGAGTTCACCCACGAGTGCCTGGCCATCCGGGTCGGGCGCAAGCTCAAGGCGGCGGACGTGATCGATCTTCTGTCCGACCTGTTCATCCTGCGCGGCGTGCCCGGGCACATCCGGTCCGACAACGGCCCCGAGTTCGTGGCCAAGGCGGTGCGGAAATGGATCAGCGCTGTGGGCGCGAAGACCGCCTACATCGCGCCGGGCAGTCCATGGGAGAACGGGTACGTGGAGAGCTTCAATGCCCGGCTGCGGGATGAACTGCTCAACGGCGAGATCTTCTACTCGCTTCGGGAGGCCCAGGTCGTGATCGAAAGTTGGCGGCGGCACTACAATACCATCCGTCCACACGCCTCGCTCGGGTTCAGGCCGCCCGCACCGGAGGTGATCTTGCCAGCGTTTGCAGCCTGGCCCGCGGCGCTACGCCGACCAACCTTGCCGACCATGCAAACCGTGGCGCCCAGACCCGCGCTGAACTAACATTTCCACCGGACCACTCGGTGGGGGCCGGTCATCGCGGCGCGCACCGGCGTGACGCTGACGCATGTGCCCTACCGAGGCGGCGCGCCGGCGGTGCTGGACCTCGTCGGCGGCAAGATCC
>CADCTL010000170.1 GCA_902805625.1 uncultured Acetobacteraceae bacterium | reverse complement strand
CAAGCCGCGGGAGTGCATGGCCGTTTCTCCGCGTCCGTACCGAGACAACCCCGGCCCACGCGCGCCGCATCCAGCTGTCGATGTTCACGGGCGTCAGTGCCGTTCACGGCGCCCGACGCTGACGCAGTTTCACTGCACGCGCCGAGGAGCGTCCGGCGCTGGCTTCGCCCTTCACGCCGCCCTTGCGGCGGGAGACCGCGTCGAAGCGGCGCGGGGCGAGGCACGATTTGCTGGCCGCAGGGCCACCCGTCGCGGTGGTCCGTGCGGCGAGCTCCCGAGGAACAAGGCCGCGCCGCTCCGGCCTGTTCCGGCGCGGCGGCCGCTGCGCCGCGGTCAGCCTTTGGCGATGACGCGCTGCACCGGCCCGCTCTCGGCCGCATCCCGGCGCAGCCGGGCGAGGACGAGCCCGAGTGCCACGGCCGTTCCGCCGATCAGCGCGACGATCTGCTCGGCCGGCAAAGTCGCGGCGAGCACCAGGAAGATGAAGCCGACCCCGGCGAGGATGCAGGAGGGCAGGAAGGACGGGCTGCGGAGCTTCTCGAGCATGTTAATCCCGTTACTTGCACTATGGCGACGCGATAGTCATTTTTCTGGATCCCCGTCGCAAGGCTCATTCCTGCGAGAAGCCGCTTCCGGACCACACACCACCGACATCGGAACGACGCAGATTATTCGATTCGATAAGTTAGAAAGAGGTTGCTTGCGCGAGCATTGAATGCGGGTGCCGCGGCGTCGTGGCCTCCTTCGGCGATCCGTGCTCAACCGATAGTCCGGGCGGCGCCGGGCACGACGGCAGGGAGGGACATATGGCCGGACCGCTCGCGGGCATGCGGGTTCTGGACCTGACGACGGTGCTGGTCGGCCCCTACTGCACCCAGATCCTCGCTGAGATGGGCGCGGACGTGTTGAAAGTCGAAGCGCCGGAAGGCGACGTGGTGCGGTTGATCGGCCCGGCGCGCCACCCGGGCATGGGTTGCATGTTCCTCACGGTGAACCGCGGCAAGCGCTCGATCGCCCTCGACCTGAAACGGGCGGAGGGACGGGACGCGCTGCTCCGTTTGGCGCGGAACGCGGACGTGCTGGTGACGAACATCCGGCCGCGCGCCATGGCGCGTCTCGGGTTGGACCACGAGGCGGTGCGCGCCGCCAATCCCCGCATCGTCTACGCCAGCGTGCTCGGCTACGGGCAAGACGGACCCTACGCCGCGCAGCCCGCCTACGACGACCTGATGCAGGGCGCCACCGGCATCGCCGCGCTGAACGGGCGCGGGCAGGAGGAGGGAGGGGCGCCGCGCTACGTGCCGCTGGCCATGGCGGACCGCATCACCGGCCTGGCCGCGGTGGGCGCCATCAACGCCGCGCTGCTGCACCGGGAGCGCACGGGCGAGGGGCAGCGGGTCGAGGTGCCGATGTTCGAGACCATGGCGGGTTTCGTGCTCGGCGACCACCTCGGCGGGCGCGTGTTCGACCCGGCGCTGGACGCGGGCGGCTACGCGAGGCTGCTGTCGCCGGGCCGCCGGCCCTACCGCACGCGGGACGGCCACGTCTGCACCATGATCTACAACGACCGGCAGTGGCGGAGCTTCTGCGCGGCGGCCGGCCTGCCCGACCTCGTGTCGGAGGACCCGCGATTCGCGTCCCACGCCACCCGCACGGAGAACATCGACGCCATCCTCGCCATGGTGGAGCGCGTGTTCGCGGAGCGGGACACGGCGGAGTGGGTGCGCATCTTGGAGGCGGCCGACCTGCCCGTGGCGCCGGTGCACACGCTGGACAGCATCATGCGCGACCCGCACTTGGCGGCGTCGGGCTTCTTCGCGGAGGAAGAGCACCCGACCGAGGGCCGTCTGGTCCGCATGGCGCCGGCCGCGCGTTTCTCGGCGAGCGAGGCCGCACCGCCGCGCCCGGCGCCGCGCTTGGGCGAGCACGGGGAAGAGGCGCTGCGCCAGGCCGGCTACACGGAGGCGGAGATCGCGGCGCTGTTCGCGAGCGGCGCGTTGAGCGGCGCGGACCAACGGGCGTGACCATGGGCCTCCGCCCCATCGGGACCATCCGGACGCCCTGGGCAACGCCGGCCGAGTGTCCGCGCAACGGGCGCCAGCTCAGCCCGCCGCCTGTTTGCCGCGTCGTGCTGCGCGCCGAGTTCCTGCCCGGACTGGACGGGATCGAAGGCTTCTCGCACCTGATCCTGGTGTACTGGCTGCACGAGGCCGGCCCCGCGCGCCTCGTGTTCCGCCCGCCCTTCGATTCCACGCCGCGCGGCGTCTTCGCCACGCGCGCCCCCGCGCGGCCCAACCCGATCGGCCTGTCGGTGGTCGCCTTCGACGGGCGGGACGCCGAGGGCGCGCTGCTGGTCCGCTTCCTCGACTGCGTGGACGGCACGCCGCTGCTCGACGTGAAACCCTACTTGCCGAGCACGGACGCGGAGCCGGACGCGAGCATGGGGTGGCTGGCGCCGCACGCGACCCCGCGAGGAGAAAATGAGTGCTTGTAGAGGGGATGGGGAATGGGCGCGGCAGGGATTGAACCTGCGACCCTTCGCGTGTGAAGCGAATGCTCTCCCGCTGAGCTACGCGCCCGTGAAGCGTCGGAGCGATACGACTCGCCCCCGAGCGAGTCAAGCCGGAGGCGAGCCGCCTTTGCCCGCTCGGGGCAGCGTGCGACCATGCCGCGGGGGCGCAACGGCGCGGAAACGGAGGGACGGGATGCGGGGACGCTCAAGGGTGCCGAGTCGGTTCGGGCGACGGCCTTTGCTCGCGGCGGCGCTGGCGGCGCCCGCGCTGGCCCGCGCGCAGCCGGCGGCTTGGCCGCAGCGCCCGGTGCGGCTCGTGGTGCCCTTCCCGCCAGGCGGCTCCAACGACGTGGTCGCCCGCCCGCTCGCGGAGCGCCTGCAAGCGCGCACCGGCCAGCCCTTCGTGGTCGAGAACCGGGCCGGCGCCGGGGGCGCGATCGGCGCGGGGCAGGTGGCGCAGGCCCCGTCCGACGGCCACACGCTGATGGTGACGTCGTCCTCCTTCGCCACCTCCGCCGTGTCGCAGCGCACGCCTTGGGATGCGCTCAACAGCTTCGACGCGGTGGCGCTGCTGGCGCGCGCGCCCTTCTTCGTCATGGTCCACCCGGACCTGCCCGCGCGCAACGTTTCCGACTTAGTGCGGCTGGCGCGGGAAACGCCGGGCGGACTCGACTACGGCACCTCCGGCGCCGGCGGCATCAACCACTTCGTCACCGAGTACTTCTGCCTGCGCGCCGGCGTCCGGATGACGCCGGTGCCCTATCGCGGCACGGCGCCGGCGGTGACGGACCTCATCGCCGGCAACATCCGCGTCATGATCACCACGGTCGCCAGCGCTTCGGCGGCCATCCGCGAGGGCCGCGTGCGGGTGGTCGCCGCCACCGCGCCGGGCGGCGGGCTGCCGCCGAACGTGGGCGAGGTGCCGACCGCGCGCGAGCAGGGGCTGGACTACGAGGTCTCCATCTGGTGGGGGCTGCTGGCGCCGCGCGGCCTCCCGCCGGAGGTCCGCGCCGCCGTCCACGCCGCCGCCAACGCCGCGCTCGCCGAGCCCGAACTGGCGCGCATCTACGAGGGCGAGGGCGCGCGTCCGGCGCGGGGCGGGCCGGACGAGTTCCCGACCCTCCTCCGGGAGGAACTGGCGCGCTGGCGCGAGGTGGCGCAGGCCGCGGGCATCCGGGCCGAATGAGCGGCGGCGCGGCGTTCCACCGCAAGCGGTTCGACCCCGCCGCCACCGGCGCGCTGCGCGGCGTGCGCGTGGTGGACCTGTCGCGCCTGGTCGCCGGCAACATGCTGACCAAGGTGCTGGCGGACCACGGCGCGGAGGTGGTGAAGGTGGAGCCGCCGGAAGGCGACACGCTCCGCGCGTGGCGCACGCGCGGCGTGTCCACCACCTGGAAGGCGCTCGGGCGGAACAAGCTGAGCGTGTGCCTCGACCTCCGCAGCGCGGAAGGCATCGGGGTGGTCCGGCGTTTGGCGCGGGACGCGGCCATGCTCGTGGAGAGCTTCCGGCCCGGTGTGCTGGAAGCGATGGGCCTCGACCCCGCCGAGCTGCTGGAGGCCAACCCGCGGCTCGTCGTGGTGCGGATCAGCGGCTGGGGGCAGGACGGCCCCTTCAGGCACAAGCCCGGCTTCGGCACCCTGGTCGAGGGCTATTCCGGCTTCGCCGCGCAGAACGGCTTCGGCGACCGCGAGCCGGTGCTGCCGCCCATGTACATGGCGGACGGCTACGCCGGCCTTTACGGCGCCGCCGCCGCGATGATCGCGCTGCGGCACGCGGAAGGCGAGGGCGGAGGGCAGGTGATCGACCTGTCCCTGTTCGACCCGATCTTCACCATGATGGAGCCGCAGATGGCGAACTGGCGGCTGACGGGGCGGGTGAAGCCGCGCACCGGCAGTCGCAGCACCAACTCGGTGCCGCGCAACGCCTACCGCACCGCCGACGACGCCTGGGTGTGCTTGTCCGCGTCCACCCAGGGCATGACGGAGAAGCTGCTCCATGCGATCGGGCGGCCGGAGCTGATCGCCGACCCGCGCTTCCGCACCAACGCCGACCGGCTGCGGCACGTGGAGGAGCTGGACGGGATCATCAGCGCCTTCATCGGTGCACGCAGCCTCGATGAAACCCTGGCGCACTTCGACCGGGCCGGCGTGACCATCGGCCCGATCATGGACGCGGAGCGGCTGGACGGGGACCGCTACGTCGCGGAGCGCGAGGCGCTGGTCGAGGTGCCGGACGCGGAGATGCCCGGCGGTTGGCTGCCGATGCACGGCGCCGTGCCGCGTTTGTCGGCCACGCCGGGAGTCCTGGCGCGGCCCGCGCCCCGGCTCGGCGAGCACAACGGGGCGGTGCTCGAACCGCTGCTCGGCCCCGGGGAGCTGACGCGGCTCCGGGCGGCGCGCGTCGTGCGCGAGGACTCGCCCGAAGCGCCGACGGCGGAACCCGGGGCGCCGTAGCCGCCTTATGGTCCTGTGCGGAGCCGGAACGCCGGCGCCGCCGGGACGGGAAGGACGCGGCACCATGCGGCTGGAAGGGGAGCGCGAAAGCTCCAACGTCGAGGATCGGCGCGGCGGCGGCGGGCTGCCGATCGGCGTGGCCGGTGGCGGCATCGGCACGGTGGTGCTGGTGGTGCTCGCCTTGCTGATGGGCGTGGACCCGCGCGCGCTCCTCGATGGTGGCGGTCCGGTCGCACCGCCCCAAACCGCGTCGCAGTCCCGCCACGCGCCGGCGGAAGGTCAGTCGGACGAGGCGCGCCGGTTCGTGGGCCGCGTGCTCGCCTCCACCGAGGATGTTTGGACGACGGTGTTCCGGGAAAGCGGGCGGCGCTACGACCCGCCGCGGCTGGTGCTGTTCAGCGGCTCGGTGCGCTCGGGCTGCGGGGTGGCCGGCGCCGCCGTCGGCCCCTTCTACTGCCCGGCCGACCGTCAGATCTACATAGACCTCGCTTTCTTCCGCGACATGGAACGGCAGCTCGGCGCGTCCGGCGACTTCGCGCAAGCCTACGTCATCGCCCACGAGGTCGGGCACCACGTGCAGGCGGAACTCGGCATCGCGCAACGCGTGGGGGAGCTCAGGGCGCGCGCCGGCGAAGCCCAGGGCAACGCCCTCTCCGTCCGGATGGAACTCCAAGCCGATTGTTTCGCAGGCGTATGGGCCAGGAGGGCGCACGAGATGCGCGGCATCCTGGAGCGCGGCGACATCGAGGAAGGGATGGGCGCCGCGGCGGCGGTGGGCGACGACCGGCTGCAACGCCGCGCGCGGGGCGAAGTGGTGCCCGAAAGCTTCACGCACGGCAGCTCCGCCCAGCGCGTCCGCTGGTTCCGCGCCGGGTTGAGCGCCGGCGACTTCCGGGCCTGCGACACCTTCGAGACCGGGCGGTCCTGACGGAACGCCTAGCAAGACGATTCGTTATCGAAGGCATGGCGGTTCGGCGCCCGCCGTGGCCGCCGCACACAGAGAGGAACGAAGAACCATGCGCACGACCATGTTCGGCCTCGCGTTGCTCGGCGCCGCGGTTTCGGCGCCGGTGCTGGCGCAAACCTCGCCTGCGGCACCGGACCGCAACCCGCCCGCGGCCACCATGCAGAACAGCACCCGCCCGGCGACCCCGGCGCCCGCGC
Organism: uncultured Acetobacteraceae bacterium; assembly: GCA_902805625.1. GTDB lineage: Bacteria > Pseudomonadota > Alphaproteobacteria > Acetobacterales > Acetobacteraceae > Craurococcus. The sequence goes on along the minus strand of CADCTL010000170.1, from coordinate 5,845 downwards.
CGAGCGACCGCAGCGGCGCGACCACGGTCGGCCCCTCCACGGAAAGCGGCCAGAGCGCGGTGAGGGTGGACGAAGGCACCCGCACCGCGGCCACGCCCCAGCCCGGCGCCAACAGCTTCACCGAAGGCCAGGCGCGCAGCCGCATCGAGGCGGCCGGCTTCAGCAACGTGACCGAGTTGCAGAAGGACGATCAGGGCATTTGGCGCGGCCGCGGCATGCGGAACGGCCAGCAGACGAGCGTGGCGCTCGACTTCACGGGCGCCGTGACCGCCCGCTGAGGCCGCCTGGCGCTCCGGCGCCCGTCTCCGGCGACGACCGGGACCGCGTTGCCGGGGCGCCCGATGAACATGAACGGAGGACACTTATGAACACCAGAACAGTGGCGCGCCTCTTCGACAGCTATTCCGACGCCACGGCCGCCGTGCGCGACCTGGAGGCGGCCGGCTTCTCCCACGACGACGTGAGCCTCGTCGCCAACCGCACCGAGGGCGGCGACGACACGACGACGATCGCCGAAGGCGAAACCGGCGCCGGCACGGGCGCCGGAACCGGCGCCACGCTCGGCACCATCGTGGGCGGCGGCGCCGGCCTGCTCGCCGGAATCGGCGCCCTGGCGATCCCGGGCGTCGGCCCCATCGTGGCGGCGGGCTGGCTGGTGGCGGCGTTGACCGGCGCGGGCGCCGGCGCGGCGGCGGGCGGCCTGCTCGGCGGCCTGACCCAGGCCGGACTCGGCGAGGAAGACGCTCACGTCTACGCCGAGGGCGTGCGCCGCGGCGGCAACCTCGTCACGGTGCGCGCGGACGAGAGCCGCGTGGCCGAGGCGGAAGCCATCATGGCGCGCCACAACGCCGCCAACACCGAAGAGCGCGGCGCGAGCTTCCGCGGCGGCGGCTGGACCCGCTACGACGAGAACGCCGGGCCCTACGACCGCAGCGGCGCCTCCACCCCCACGACCACCTCCGCCACAACTGGCACCGGCCTCGGGGCCGGCGTCGGCGCCGCGGCGGGCGCGATGACGGGCACGCTGGCCGGGCGGACCGACAGCAGCCCTGGCGGGGCGCCGAGCACTGCACGGAGCGGCCTCGACCAGATCGCCGGCACGAGCGGCGGCGCGCCGGACGGCACGCCGGGCAACCCGCCGGGCACCATGGCGTCGCGCGGCGTGGACCAGGTCGCGGGCACCAACACCAGCGGCGCCTATCCGGGCAACGAGACGCGTTCGACGACGGGCGGCACCGGCATGGGCTCCAGCGCGCCGGACGGCACGCCCGGCAACCCGCCGGGCACCATGGCCTCCCGTGCGGTGGACAAGGTGGCGGGCACCAACGTCAGCGGCGCCCATCCCGAGAACGAGGACGGCACCCCGAACAACCCGCCGGGCACGGCGGGGGAGCGGGCGGCCGACCGCAACCTCGGGACCAACACCACCGGCACCAAGCCGCGCAACCCGCTCTGAACAAAGGGCGGCCGCAGGAGCGGACCGCGCGACGAGGGACGGCCGGCGGAGCGATCCGCCGGCCGTTTCCGCGTTCGGGCGTCCCTCCGGCGATTGGCGCCGCCCGAGCGGTTCCACCGGTGCCGAGCCCGTCCTACATCTGGGCTTGATTGGGTCCACCCGGGAGGAAGCGATGCCGGACGGCGCGGCGAACAGCGGCGGAAGCGACAACGATTTCGACGTCGTCGTGGTGGGTGGAGGCAACGCGGCCTTCTGCGCCGCGCTTTCGGCGCAGGAGCAAGGGGCGCGGGTCGCGGTGCTGGAGCGCGCGCCCGAGGAGGAGTCCGGCGGCAACACCCGCTTCACCGCCGGCGCCATCCGCTTCGCCTACCGCGGCGTCGAGGACCTGCGCGAAGTCATGCCGGACCTCACGGACGCGGAGGTCGCGGGGAGCGACTTCGGCACCTACACCGAGGACCAGTTCTTCGACGACATGTTCCGCGTCACCCGGAACCGAACCCACCCGGACCTTTGCGACATCCTGGTCCGCCAGAGCTTCGACACGATGAAGTGGCTGCGCGGCAAGGGCGTGCGCTTCCAGCCGATCTGGGGCCGGCAGGCCTTCAAGGTGGACGGCAAATTCAAGTTCTGGGGCGGTCTGACGGTGGAGGCCTGGGGCGGCGGCCCCGGTTTGGTCGAGGCGGAAACCACGGCGGCGCGCAAGCGCGGCGTCGAGGTCCGCTACGGCAGCCGCGCCACGCGCCTGTTGCACGACGGCTTCAAGGTCTACGGCGTCCAGGTGAAAGAGCAGGGGCGCTTGTACGAGTTGCGCGCGCCGTCCGTGATCCTGGCGGCGGGCGGTTTCCAAGGCGACGCGGAAATGCGGACGCGCTACCTCGGGCCGGGCTGGGAATTGGCCAAGGTGCGCGGCACGCGCTTCAACACCGGCGACGGCATCAAGATGGCGCTGGAGGTCGGCGCCAGCCCCTTCGGCAACTGGTCCGGCTGCCACGCCGTGCAGTGGGACTTCAACGCGCCGGAGTACGGCGACCTCGCGGTGGGCGACGCCTTCCAGAAGCACTCTTATCCCTGGAGCGTGCTCATCAACGCCAACGGCCGCCGCTTCCTCGACGAGGGCGCCGACTTCCGCAACTACACCTACGCCAAGTACGGCCGCGTGGTGCTGGAGCAGCCCGGCAACTTCGCTTGGCAGGTCTTCGACAAGAAGGTCGCGCACGTGCTGCGCGACGAGTACCGCATCCGGCAGGTGACCAAGGTCAAGGCCGACACGCTGGAGGAGCTGGCGGGGAAGCTGGAGGGCGTGGACGGCGAGGCCTTCCTCGACGAGATCCAGCGCTACAACGCCGCCGTCCGCACCGACATCCCGTTCAATCCAAACGTGAAGGACGGGCGCGGCACCCACGGGCTCGCGGTGAACAAGAGCAATTGGGCGAACACGATCGACGAGCCGCCCTTCGAGGCCTACCAGGTCGGCTGCGGCATCACCTTCACCTTCGGCGGCCTCCGCATCGACACGGAAGCGCGGGTGCTGGACGCCGACCAAGCGCCCATCCCCGGCCTCTACGCGTGCGGCGAGCTGGTGGGCGGCATCTTCTACTTCAACTACCCCGGCGGGTCTGGCCTCATCAACGGCGCGGTGTTCGGGCGCTTGGCCGGGACGACGGCCGCGGCCGACATGCGGAGCAACGCCGGCGGCGTGGACGCGCCCGTGGCGGCGGCGGAGTAGCGCGGCGCGGCGGGCTAATCCGGCTTCACGCCGGCCGCCCGCACGATCGGCCCCCACTTCGCGAACTCCGCGCGCACGAAGGCGTCGGTTTCGGCGGGGCCGGTCCAAATCGGCACGCTCGCCAGCTCGTCCAGTCGCGTCTTCACGGCGGGCAGGGCCATGATCTCGCGGCAGGCCTCGGCGAGCCGCGCCAGCACCTCCGGCGCGGTTCCGCGCGGCGCGAAGAGGCCGGTCCAGGACCGCACGGCGTAGTCCCGCACCCCCTGCTCCGCGACCGTGGGCAGGTCGGGGCGGACCGCCACGCGCTCGCCGCTGCACACGCCGATCAGGCGGACCTTCCCCGTTTCCAGCGCCGGCAGCAGGGTCGGCAGATTCAGGAAGGCGATGGAGATGGTGTTGGACAGGAGGTCGGAGATCACCGGCCCGCCGCCGCGATAAGGCACGTGGACCAGGTCCGTCCCGGTGAGCAGGCGGAACAGCTCGCCGGCCAGGTGGTTGGAGCTGCCGACGCCGGAGGAGCCGAAGCCCATGCCGGGCGACGCCTTCAGCTTGGCGATGAGGCCCTGCACGTCCGACACGCCGAGGGCGGCGTTGACCCCGATGCAGTTCGGCACGTCGGTCAGCATCGCGGCGGCAGACAAGGCCTCGCGCGGGTCGTAGCCCTGGTCGAGCACAACGAAGTGGTTGAAGACGTGGTTGGAGGCGGAGGAAACGAGCAACGAGTACCCGTCCGGCCGCGCCCGCGCGACCTGACCCATCCCCACCGCGCCGCCGCCGCCAGGGCGGTTTTCCACCACGAAGCTCTGCCCGAAACGCTCCGCCAAGTGCGGCGCCAGCAACCGCGCGGTGAGGTCGTTGGAGCCCCCTGGCGCCCAGGGCACGAGGAGAACGACGGGCCGCGCCGGCCAAGCTTGCTGCGCCCGCACCGAGGCCAGGGAAGACAGCAGCAATGGCGCCGACAGCGCGGCGCGGCGGGCGATGCGGACCATGCGACGAAGTTCCTCCTGCGCGTTTCGACTCGTTCGAGGGCCTGGGGAGCAGATCGCCGCCGGCTGTGCCCGGTCAAGGGCAGCATGACCTTCGCCGCCGCGTCGCTCGACATCGGAGCTTGGAGAGCCGGGGGGTCCAGGTTAAAGTGCGGTGCGCGATTCAACCTTAGGTCATCGCATCGGTTCGTTTCAGCGCTGGGGAAGTATGGTGCTCTCGCTCAAGCCGATCGATCCCGTGCTGGACCCTGCTCCTGCCTCCGGCAATTTCGCCGCCCTGCGGTTCGGCATCGCCGGCCCGATGCTGGTCATGGCGCGGAGCTTCTCGGACGCGCGCGGCACCTTCACCGAAACCTACAGCCAGAGGGACTTCGCGGCGCTCGGCGTCCCGGATTGCTTCGTGCAGGACAACCAGTCCCGCTCAGCCGCCGCGGGCACGGTGCGCGGCCTGCACTTCCAGGCCCCGCCGCGGGCGCAGGCGAAGCTGGTGCGGGTGTTGAGCGGCTCCATCTTGGACATCCTGGTGGACCTCCGCCGTTCTTCCGGGAGCTACGGGCGGCATCTCGCCATCGGGCTGGACGCCGTTGAAGGCCACCAGCTCTACGTCCCGCCGGGCTTCGCGCACGGCTTCTGCACGCTCGAACCGAACACCACGGTCGCCTACAAGGTTTCGGCGCCCTTCACCCCGGAACTCGACCGGTGCCTAGCCTGGGACGACCCGGACCTCGCCCTGCCTTGGCCGTTCGGCCCGGCGCAGGCCGTGCTGTCGGACCGCGACCGCCGGGCGCCGAAGCTGCGCGACCTGCCGCCCTGCTTCGACTAGGCTGCCGCCACGGCGCGGCGTGGCCGGGTGAGGGGAGGGCCGATGAAGGGCATCGTACTGGCGGGCGGCAGCGGCACGCGGCTCTATCCCGCGACCCTCGCCGTGTCCAAGCAGCTCCTGCCCGTCTACGACAAGCCGCTGGTCTACTACCCGCTGTCCGTGCTGATGCTCGCGGGGGTGCGCGACGTGCTGCTCATCTCCACGCCGCACGACCTGCCCCTGTTCCGGCGGCTGCTCGGCGACGGCGGGCAGTGGGGCGTCCGCATCGAGTACGCCGAGCAGGACAAGCCGCGCGGCATCGCGCACGCGCTGGTGCTGGCCGAGGCCTTCCTGGACGGCGGGCCTTCGGCGCTGATCCTGGGCGACAACGTCTTCCACGGCCACGACCTCGACCTGCGCTTGGCGGAAGGCCGCCAAACCGACGAGGGCGCCGCGGTGTTCGCCTACCGCGTGGCCGACCCGGAGCGCTACGGCGTGGTGGAGTTCGACGGCGAAGGCCGGGCGCTGTCGCTGGAGGAGAAGCCCCACGCGCCGCGCTCCGATTGGGCGGTGACGGGGCTCTATTTCTACGACGGGGAAGCGCCGGCGCTCGCGCGCGCCCTCGCGCCTTCGGCGCGGGGCGAACTGGAGATCACCGACCTCAACCGCGTCTACCTCGAACGCGGCGCCTTGCGGGTGTCGCAGCTCGGCCGCGGCTACGCGTGGCTGGACACGGGCACGCACGACAGCCTGCTGGAGGCGGGCGAGTTCGTGCGCGCCATCGAGAAGCGCACCGGGCAGAAGGTGGCGGCCCCGGAGGAGATCGCCTGGCGCATGGGCTTCATCTCGGACGCGCAGCTCCTGGCCTCGGCGGC
>CADCTL010000169.1 GCA_902805625.1 uncultured Acetobacteraceae bacterium | reverse complement strand
GACCCCTGGCTGGCGCACCACCCGCTCGGCGCCACGCGCGACCTCGTGGTGGTGGAGGTGGAGACGCAATCCGGCATCACCGGAATGGGCTACCTGCACCTCCTGAACCTGCCGCTGCTGCGCACGATTGGCGCCTGCCTGGAGGAAGCGATGGCGCCGCGGGTGGTGGGGCGCGACGCCACCGCCGTCGAGGCGATCTGGCACGACCTCTGGCGCGCGACGATCACCGCCGGGCGCGGCGGCATAGCGATGATGGCGATCTCGGCGCTCGACATCGCGCTGTGGGACGCGGTGGGCAAGCGGGCGGAGCTGCCGCTGCACCGGCTCTGGGGCCACTACCGATCCTCCATCCCGGCCTATGGCAGCGGCTGCTTCCGCGGCGCGGGTGGCGACGGGATGATCGCCAAGGCGCGGCGCTACGTCGGCCAGGGCTACAAGGCGATCAAGATGCAGGTCGCGCACGTCGGCGACCTGCGGACCGACCTCGACAACGTGCGCCGGATGCGGGAGGCGGTCGGGCCGGACGTCGAGATCATGATCGACGTCAACATGGGCTGGAGCGCCGACACGGCGATCCTGATGGGCCGCAAGTTCGAGGAGTACGACGTCTATTGGCTGGAGGAGCCGGTGCTGCCGGACGACTACGCCGGCTACCTCCGCTGCGCCGAGGCGCTGGACCTCCGCGTGGTCGGCGGCGAAACGCACTGGGGCCGCGCCGACCTCAAGCCCTTCCTGGAGAACCCGCGCCTGCCGATCCTGCAACCGGACCCGATGCGCGGCGGGCTGACGGAGCTGCGGAAGCTAGCCGCCGTCGCCGACACCTGGGGCATGACGATCGCGCCGCACCTCTTCCCGGAGCTGAACGTGCAGCTCCTGGCGTCCATTCCGAACGGCCTCTGGATCGAGCAGATGGGCCTGCTCGACGACCTTTGGGCGGAGCCGGTGCCCGTGGTGGACGGCATGATCACCGCGCCGGAGCGGCCGGGCCACGGCCTGGCGTTCAAGCCGGAGGTGCTGCGCGACTTCCGGGTGTGAGGACGCTTCAGGCGGTGGTCCCCTCCGCCAGGAAGGCCATCGCCGCGTCCACGCCGCCCGGCGCGTGCGGCACGCCGTTCAGCTTCAGCGACATCTCGACGGCCGCCAACGTGCCGAGCACCATCGGCTCGTTCAGGTCGCCGAGGTGGCCGATGCGGAAGACCCGGCCCGCGAGCTTGTTCAGGCCGGCGCCGAGCGAGACGTTGAAGCGGTTCAGGGCCGTGCTCCGAACCGCTTCGCAGTCGAAGCCCTCGGGCATCAGCACGGCGGTCACGGAATCCGAGAAGCGGCCGGGGTTCGTGCAGAAGAGCTGCGGCCCGCTGTTGCCCGACCAGTGCCGCACGCAGCGCCGCACCGCCTCGCCCAGCCGCGCATGGCGGGCGAAGACCTGCTCGAGCCCTTCCTCCTCGATCAGCCGAAGCGACTCGCGGAGACCGAAAAACAAGCCGGTGGGCACGGTGCCGATGAAGGAGCGCTGCTTGCGCGCCAGCATGCCCGTCCAGTTGAAGTAGTGCTTGGGCAGCCGCGCGTCCGCATGCGCCGCCATCGCTTTCTCGGAAACGCCGGTGAAGCTCATTCCCGTTGGCAGCATCAGCCCTTTCTGGCTGCCGCCCACCGCGGCGTCCACGCCCCAATCGTCCATGCGGAAGTCGATGGAGCCGAGGGAGGAGATCGTGTCGGCCAGCAGCAGCGCCGGGTGGCCGGTGGCGTCCAGGGCGGCGCGCACCTCGGCGAGCGGCAGCGCCATGCCGGTGGAGGTCTCGTTGTGGACGGCGCAGACCGCCTTGATGGCGCGGTCCTTGTCGGCCGCCAGCGCCGCGCGCAGGGCGGCCATGTCCAAGCCCTGCCGCCAGTCGGCGCCGACCTCGCGCACCTCCAGCCCGAGGTCGCGCGCCATGTTCGCCCAGGACACCGAGAAGTGCCCGGTCTCAGGGATCAGCAGCGCGTCGCCGGGCGAGAACAGGTTGACGAGGCTCGCTTCCCAAGCGGCGTGGCCGGAGCCCGTGTACATGAACAGGTGCTGGCGCGTCTTCAGCACCCGCTTCAGGCCGGCGAAGCAGGCCTCGTACACCTCCATGAAGGCGGCGTCCTGGAAGTCCACCGTCGGGTGCGCCACGGCCCGCAGAACCGAGTCCGGGATGTTCGTGGGGCCGGGATTGGCGAAGAACTGGCGGCCGCGCGGGCGCGTGGCTGTCTCGGTGGCGCTCATGGTGGCGTCGGTTCCTCCCGCGGTGTGTACCGCCTGCCGTCTTCCCACGCGGCGGCGGCGCTGGCCATACGCGCCGGCGGCGTCAGGCGTCAGGCAGCGGGTGGCGGCGCAGGTAGGGCATGTAGCTCTCCTCCACGTCCACCTCCAAGGAGGCGAGGAGCCGCACCACCGCGCAGTAGAAGCTCGCCGTCACCACCAAGTCCATGATGGCCGCCGGGTCGAACGCTTCGCGCAGCGCGGCGAAGGTGGCGTCGGACACGCCCGGCCCGTCGTGGATCTCGCGCGCGGCGCGCAGCACCAGCCGCGTCGCGCTGTCGAGCGCCGCGGGCTCGCCGCGCGTGTCGGCGACCAGGGCCTCGATGTCCGCGTCGGACACGCCGAAATCGTGGCCGATCTTGATGTGGTGCGACCACTCGTAGGCCGAGCGCGCCAGCCAGCCCACTTGCAGGATCGCCAGCTCGCGCAGCCGCGGGTCCAGCGCCGTGCGGTGCCGGATGTATTGGCCGAGGCCGGAAAAGGCCCGCGCCGCGCCGGGGTTGTGCGCCAGCACCCGGTGCAGGTTGATGCCGCGGGCGAGGAGGTCGGCGTCCTGCGGCGGGAGGTCGGCTTTGTTGAGGTAGGGCAATCTGGCCATGCGCTCTCTCCCTGTTCCACGGCGCGGCGTGGCTCAGCGCAGCTCGGGCGCCGGCCAAGGCAGGGCCGCCAGCGGCGCGTCCGGCGCGGCGCGGACCATGTTGGTCCAGGTGCGGCAGTCCACCAACTGCCAGCCCTCCGCCGGCGGCCCGCCGAAAGCGACGGGCGGGCAACGGCGGGACTCGGCGATGATGCGCGCCATCCGGTCCCGCCCGGGGAGGCGGCCGCGGGCGGTGTGCTCCCAGCGCTCCCAGCGCGTCAGGCCGAGGCCGCGGGCGAACCAGAAGCGCTCCAGATGGTCGGCCGCTGCGGCGCTGGCGCCGCCGAAGTGCTCGGACACCAGCACCTCCGCGGACGCCGCGGCAACGGCGCCGGTGGCGGCTTCCCGCCAGGGGACCTCGATGCGTGCCGTGCGCCAGCGAGTGAGGCTCGGCACGAAGGCGAGCGGGCATTCGTCGGGGCTCCGCGCCTTGTTGAGGCGCACCAAGCGCTCTTGCCAAACCTCGGCCAAGGGCAGGGCGGCGAACAGCCAACCCGGCGCGGGACCGTCGGCGGCGGCGCCGCGGCAATCGGGGGATTGGAACCACTGCACGCCGCCGCCCCCGTCCTGCGTCAGGGGCGAGGCCGCGACGCCGTCGCGCAGCAGCACGGCTTGGCCGCCATCGCCGGAATCGAAGCGCACGAAGGCGCGGCCCCCGCCGCCGAAATCGAAGGTTTGCAGGATGGCCGGGCGGCCCAGCAAGGTGCCGCGCAATGAATCGCTCGCCTGGTAGCCGCTCGGCAGAACGGCCGCGTCGGACGCGCCGGGCCAGTCGTGCTTGCGGTAGGGCAGCGGGTCGCCCGCCGACAAGGGGCGGCTGCGCTCGCACTCCGCTTCGAAGGGCAGGAGGCCGGGCCGGGGCGCGTCCTGCGCGTCCAGGCAAACGGATTGCGCCATGAACGGCGTGAAGGGGTCTTCCGCCTCGGCCGGTGCGGCGCTCGCCAGCGCCAATGGAAGGAGGCACGCGGCCCGGAAAAGCAAAACCGCGGCCCGCGGGGTGCTGCCCCGCGCCGCGGTTGCCTGCGGTCGTCTGCTTGTCGCCGGGCGGAACGGGCCGCCGGCCGTATTCAGAAGCCTTCGCGCTCCAGGCGCTTGCGCTCGACCTTGCGGGCGCGGCGGACGGCCTCGGCGGCTTCGCGGGCGCGGCGCTCGGACGGCTTCTCGTAATGGCGGCGGAGCTTCATCTCACGGAAGACGCCCTCGCGTTGCAGCTTCTTCTTGAGCGCCTTCAACGCCTGGTCGATGTTGTTGTCACGGACGACGACTTGCACGCGGCACAGCCTCCTGTTGCTGTTGAGGGAACGCGAATAGCCGCACTAGAGGGCGCCGCCGCAAGGCCGAAGGCCCCGGGCGCCACACCCCCTGGCGCGGAGAACCAGCATAATAACACGGTCCCGACGGTTTCCGGAAGCCCTCGCCGTTTGGGCATTCCCTGCCCAACTGAGGGGCTGTCTTTCCCCGTCCCGGAGGCTTCCATGGCCATCCTGAAGATCGCGCGCATGGGCCACCCGGTCCTGTTGCGCGAAGCCGAACCCGTCCCAGACCCCACGCTGCCGGACATCCGCCGCCTGGTCGCCGACATGGCCGAGACCATGCGCGACGCCCAGGGCATCGGGCTCGCGGCGCCGCAGGTGCACGTACCGCTCCGCCTCTTCGTATGGCGGGGCGACGGCAACACCGCTTCCGCGCTTTTCAACCCCGAGGTCGAGCCTCTGGGGGAGGAGGTGGAGTCCGTTTGGGAGGGGTGCCTCTCCATCCCCGGCCTGCGCGGCTGCGTGACCCGGCCGCGCCGCGTCCGGTTCCGCGGCTTGGACGGCGAAGGCAGGCCGGTGGAGGGCGAGGCCGAAGGCATGGCCGCGCGCGTGATCCAGCACGAGACGGACCACTTGGACGGCGTGCTCTACCCCATGCGCATGGAGGACTTCGCCCTGTTCGGCTTCACCGAGGAGATCGCCCGCGCCGCTTCGGAAGGGCGGCGATGATCGAGCGCAGCGAGGCGCGGGACCGGGCGTTGCGCGCGATGCTGCCGATCGCCGCGGAGGAGGGTTGGAATTGGAGCACCCTCCGGGCGGGGCTCGCCGCCTCCGGGGAGGATCCGGCGCTGACGGAGAGCCACTTTCCGGGCGGGCCGGCCGAAGCCGTCGCCGCCTGGGCCGATCTCGCCGATCGGGACATGGAAGCCGCGGCGGCGGCCGAGGACTTGGCCGCCCTCCGCACGCCCCGACGCATCCGGCGCGTGGTGGAACTCCGCTTCGCCGCCGCGGCGCCCCACAAACGGGCGCTGCGCCGGGCGGTGAGCCTGCTGGCCCTGCCGTGGAACGCCGGGCTGGCGCTGCAGGTCACGGCCCGCACCGCCAGCGCCATGTGGTACGCGGCCGGCGACAGCTCGGCCGACTTCTCCTGGTACACGCGGCGCGCGTCCTTGGGCGCCATCTACGCGGCGACCCTCGCGTACTGGCTGCGCGACGACGACCCGGACACGGGGGACGCCATGGCCTTCCTGGACCGCCGCTTGGCCGATCTGGCACGGTTGCAGCGACGTCCAAGTAGAGGGCGGGCGGCGGCTTAGCGGGCCTCTGGCCTGCGGTTCCGGTTCCCGGCGGCAGAGTTTTTGTGTAATGCGGGATCGCCAAAAAGGGGAATGCGCGTGACGGTCGTACCCGTGATCCTGTCCGGCGGTTCCGGCAGCCGGCTCTGGCCGCTGTCGCGGGAGGGCTACCCGAAGCAATTCTGGCCGCTGCTCGGCGGCGCAGCGCGCACCATGCTCCAGGAGACCGCGTCCCGCGCCGTGGGCCCCGGCTTCGGGCCGCCGGTGGTGGTGTGCAACGAGGCGCACCGCTTCCTGGTGGCCGAGCAACTGCGCGAGGCGAAGATCGCGGACGCGCGCATCCTGCTGGAGCCGGTCGCCCGCAGCAGCGCCCCGGCCATCGCCGCCGCCGCCGTGTTGCTGCGCCAGACCGACCCGGACGCGGTGCTGTGGTTGCTGGCGGCGGACCACGCCATCGCCGACCTGCCGGTGCTGCACGCGGCGCTGGAGGGCGCTGTGGCGGCGGCGCGGGCCGGGCGGATCGTGACCTTCGGGATGCGGCCGACCAAGGCGGAAACGGGATACGGCTACATCGAGCGGGGCGGGGAGCTGCCCGGCCTGGCGCGGGTGCACGCGGTCGCCCGCTTCATCGAGAAGCCCGACGCCGCGATGGCCGAGACCCTGGTGGCCGGCGGGCGCCACCTCTGGAACAGCGGCATGTTCGTCGCCACCGCCGCGACCCTCTTGGACGAACTGGCCCGGTACGCGCCGGCGGTGGTCGAGGCCGTGGAGCGGGCGGTGGCGGCCGCCCAGCGCGACCTCGACTTCGTGCGCCTGGGCGCCGCGGAGTTCGCGGCCGCGCCGGCCATCTCCATCGACTACGCGGTGATGGAGAAGACCGAGCGCGCCGCCGTGGTGCCGACCTCCATCGGCTGGTCCGACATCGGCTCCTGGGCGGCGCTGTGGGACGCGGCGGACAAGGACGCGGCGGGCAACGCCACGACAGGCCCGGTGGAGCTGATGGACGCCCAGCGGTGCTACGTGCGCTCGGAGGGCATCCTGACCGCCGCGATCGGGATGCGCGACACGGTGGTCGTCACCACCGAGGACGCGGTGCTGGTGATGCCGCGCGACCGGGCCCAGGACGTGAAGGCCCTGGTGGAGCGGATGCGCGAAGCGGGCCGCCCCGAGGCCAAGGGACACCGGCGCGTGTACCGCCCCTGGGGCCACTACGAGGGGCTGATCTCCGGCGAGCGCTTCCAGGTGAAGAAGATCCAGGTGCGGCCGCGGCAGAAGCTGTCCTTGCAGAAGCACTACCATCGCGCCGAGCACTGGGTGGTGGTGAACGGCACCGCCATCGTCGAGCGCGACAACGAGAGCATCATGCTCCGGGAGAATGAGAGCGTCTACCTCCCGCTGGGGTGCGTCCACCGGCTGGAAAACCCGGGGAAGATCCCGCTGACGCTGATCGAGGTGCAGTCCGGCGCCTACCTCGGCGAGGACGACATCGTGCGGATCGAGGACACCTACGGGCGGGCGTGACGCCCGCCCGCCGGGGCTGGCGCCCGGAGCGATGTTAAGGCGCGGCGCGTTCGGCGCCGTCGGCGCGGGCCCGCTCGATCGCGCGGCCGGCGACCCGCTCGGCGAGTTGCTGCCCGCCGGTGACGTCGCTCCTGTAGTGGATGCCGGCCCAAATCCGTGACTCGCCCGCCTCACGGCTGAGCGCCGCGAGCGCCGCGGCGTCCCGCGGGAACAGATGCCCGAGCACCGTCGCGGACGCCGTGGAATAGCAGGCGTGCGCGGACGGGAAGCTCGGGTGGCTGATCGTCGGGAACACGGTGCGGAACTCGGGGTCGAGTTGGGATGGCCGGATTGACCAATAGGTGTACTTCGCGTCCCAGCACGCGACGCCCGCGTCGTAGAAGGCCGCGTTGAGCAGGGCGTAGGCGCGGGCGACGCGCGGCGCGTTCGCGGCTTGGCCGTGCTCCAGCAACAGCCGTCCGAGATGGCCGTTCCAGTACTCGAAGTTGCGCCGCCCGCCGACGGCGGCCTCCCAGAACAATGCGTCGGCGTTGGTCCTTGGCGTGCGCTGGAACGCCCGGAGTTCGGCCATCTCCGCCGCGCGCTCCGGTGAGTCGTGCGCCGACGGCGGCGGCGGGCGGAACTCGGCGGGCGACGCGAGGAGCCACGGCGTCCAGGTCGCGGCTTGCGGCACTATGGGGGTGCCGGTCCAGAGGCCCGGCCCCGTCGGCACGCCGCCGGTCCAGGGCTGGTCCGACCGATCACGCCGCCCCCGCTCCAGCGCCGCGGCGGCGACCTGGCGGCCAAGCTCGGCACCGGCCGCGACGTCGCTCGGAAAAGCCACGCCGGCGAGCAGCCGCGTCCGCCCGGCCTCCTCCGCCAGCCGGGCGAACTCCGCGGCGCGCTGCGGGAAGACCTCGCCCAGCACCGCGGCGGCGACGGCGCCCGCGACGGCGTGCTCGTCCGGGTAGGACGGGCTCGGCGGCGTTGCGATCGCGGTCTGCAGCGTGGGATCGGCGCCGGCCGGCCGCGGGCGGTTGTGGGCGTATTTGCTGTCCCACGCCGCGATCATCGCGTCGGCGAGCGCCGTGTGCAGCAACGCGAGACGGCGCGAGGCGACGTTGGCGTTGAGGCCGGCTTTGAGCGACTCATCCACCGCGATCTGGTTCCAGCGGTAGGAGGGCGCCGCGGCGTCCCACCAACCGATGCGATCGAGCGTTTCCGCGTCGCGCACCGTGGCCATTTCGCGGAGCCGTTCCACTTCGGTCCGCGTGGCGCCGGCATCGGGCGGCGGCGGGAGGCGGAACTGGCTGCCGGAGGACAGCACCCAAGTCCGCCATGCCCCGGCGCCGGGTTCGACGCGTTCGGCGAGTGTCGAGGATAGCGCGTCGGCCGCGCCGACCAGGACCAAGACGGCCCCGATGAGCAGTGTCGCGCCGGCGGCGCGGCGCGCACGCGTCAGACGGATCATGGCATCCTCCTGCGCCCCGGACCGGTCGAGGTGGGCAGAGGAGCGTTGTCTCGCGCGGCGGCGAATGCTGTGACGCATCTCACAGCTCGGACACCGACACCAGTGATGTCGCGCCTTCGTGGGCGGGCGCGATGCCCGCCCGCCCGCCGCGATGCTCCTAGTCGGCCGCGTAGAAGGCTTCCCGAACCGCGTTGGCGATCGGCCCGGAGCCGATGATGGCGGTCTGCGTCATCACCACGCCGACCACCCGGTTCCGGGGGGCCACCCAGAACTGCGTGCCGTAGATGCCGCCCCAGCCGTAGCTGCCCTCTGGCAGCCGCGTCTTCGCCGCCGCCGGGTCCGTCACCACGGACGTGCCTAGCCCGAAGCCCCAGCCGGGGCCGCGCAGCGTGGCCATGTCGCCCGTGAGGTTGGTTGTCATCTGCCGCACCGTCTCCGGCCGCAGGATGCGCGCGCCGTCCAGCTCGCCGCCGTTGAGCAGCATCTGCGCGAAGCGCGCGTAGTCCTGCACGCTGCCGCTCATGCCACCGCCGCCCGAGTGGTAGGCGGTGGTGGAGAAGGCCCGCCCGGGGTCGAGCAGAGCTTCGCCGCGCGTGGACGGGAAGGGCACGCGCTCGGCCGCCGCGACCGGGACGAAACCGGTGCCCAGCGTCCCCGTCGGTTGCGCCGGGCGCGTGACCGGCACGAAGCGTTCGCGCAGGCCGGGGGTAGCGCGGAACACCCAACTTTCCAGCCCGAGCGGCCGCGCGATCCGTTCCGCGACGAAGGAGCCGAGCGGGCGGCTCGCCGCCTTCTCGACCACGGCGCCGAGCACGTCGGTGGCGAGCGAGTAGTGCCACTCGGCGCCCGGCTGGTAGGCGAGCGGGGCTGCGGCCAAGCGGCGCATCGCCTCCTCGGTCGTCACCTCCGGGTCGGCCAGGCCGTCCACCACGCGGTTCTCACGGTAGGTCTCCACCGTGCCCGGCCGGTTCATGAAGTTGTACGAGAAGCCGGCGGTGTGTGTGAGCAGCTCGCGGATCGTCGGCGGGCGGCTCGCCGGGACGAGGGAGCCGTCGGGTTGGCGCACGCGTAGGGAGGCGAACTGCGGCAGGTGCTTGTCCACCGGGTCTTCGAGGCCGATCCGCCCTTCTTCCACCAGGATCAACGCGGCCGCCGAAGCGACCGGCTTGGTCATGGAGGCGTAGCGGAACAGGTCGTCCGTGCCGATCGGTGTTTGCCCGCCCGGCTCCCGCGTCCCCACGGCGCGGCTGTAGACCGGCCGCCCGTCTTGCAGGATCAGCGCGACGATGCCGGGGGTGGAGCGGCCTTCCACCAGTTGCCGCATCTGCGCGTCGAGGCGCGCGGCCCGCGCTTCCGGCGTGCGCGCGAGCGCCGCGGGCGTTCCGAGCAGCCCGGCCCCGAGCAGGCCGAGCAGCAGCAGCCGTCGTTGCGGCATTGGTTTCCTCCCTGGGCGCGGTTCCGCGGCGGTTTAGCGCATCGCCTTCTGCAGGTTCTCGTCGATCTTCGCCAGGAAGGCCTGGGTGTTGAGCCAGGGCTGGTCCTTGCTGATCAGGCCGGCGAGGTCCTTGGTCATGGCGCCGCTCTCCACCGTCTCGATGCAGACCCGCTCCAGCGTGTCGGCGAAGGCGGTGACGTCCGGCGTGCCATCGAATCGGCCGCGGTAGGCGAGCCCGCGCGTCCAGGCGAAGATGGAGGCGATGGGATTGGTGCTGGTTTCGCGGCCTTTCTGGTGCTCGCGGTAGTGGCGGGTGACGGTGCCGTGCGCCGCCTCCGACTCCACCGTGTTGCCGTCGGGCGAGAGCAGCACGGAGGTCATCAGGCCGAGCGAGCCGAAGCCCTGGGCCACGATGTCGCTCTGCACGTCGCCGTCGTAGTTCTTGCAGGCCCAGACGTATCCGCCTTCCCACTTCAGCGCGGCGGCCACCATGTCGTCGATCAGGCGGTGCTCGTAGCCCAGGCCGCGCTTCTCGTACTCGGCTTTGAAGTCTTCGTCGTAGGTGTGCTGGAACACGTCCTTGAACATGCCGTCGTAGGCCTTGAGGATCGTGTTCTTGGTGGACAGGTACACGGGATAGTTGCGGGCCAGGCCGTAGTTGAAGCAGGCGCGCGCGAAGCCCTCGATGGAGGCGCGGGTGTTGTGCATGCCCATCGCCACGCCGGCGCCGCGGAAGCTGAACACCTCCAGCACCTCGGGCTCGCCGCCGCCGGCGGGCTGGAACTGGAGCGTCAGCTTGCCGGGGCCGGAGATCTTCGTCTCGACCGCGCGGTAGATGTCGCCGTAGGCGTGGCGGCCGACCACGATCGGCTTGGACCAGTGCGGCACCAGGCGCGGCACGTTGGAGCAGATGATGGGCTCGCGGAAGATGGTGCCGTCCAGGATGTTGCGGATGGTGCCGTTGGGGCTGCGCCACATGCGCTTCAGCCCGAACTCCTTCACCCGCGCCTCGTCCGGCGTGATGGTCGCGCACTTCACGCCGACGCCGTACTGCTTGATGGCGTTGGCGGAATCCACGGTCACCTGGTCGTCCGTCTGGTCGCGGTACTCGATGCCGAGGTCGTAGTACTTCAGGTCGATGTCGAGGTAGGGCAGGATCAGCTTGTCCTTGATGAACCCCCAGATGATGCGGGTCATCTCGTCCCCGTCGAGTTCGACGACCGGGGTCTTCACCTTGATCTTGGCCATAGGCTGTCCTCGCCGCTCCCTCGCCCGCGGCGCGGCGGCGTGCGCGCGAGGCGTCCATCGATGGGCGCGGACCATCGCACCGGGCCGGAAAGGGGGCAACCCTCGCCGCGCCGCTCATGCGGTTTCGGACAAAACGGCGGCGAAGGAGGGCGTCTCCGCGTCCGGCGGGTCGTCGGCCAGCACGGCGAAGCCGTCGTTGAGGAAGGCCACGAAGCCGTCGGCGTGCCAGTGGTTTGCGTTCCGCCGCGTTTGCACGAGGCCCCAGGGGCAGTCGGCGGCGGCGCTCTCGCGCAGGCTCCCGGCGTTGTAGGCGATGCAGACCAGCGGCGGGTCGAAGCCGGTCGGGCGGCGGCCCGAGATGGCTTGGCGCCGGATCACCGCCGCCCCGGCGAGGAGCGACACCGCGGGGTCGAGCAGCCGGGCGCGGTCGAGCGAAGGGTCGCCCAGCGCTTCCCGCGCCGTGCCGATCAGGGTCTGCATCAGGCCGGGCGAGACGCGCTGCGGCGTGGCCTCGTCGCCCGCGTAGCCCGGCTCTTCCCGCACGGCGTCGGCGCGGCCGCCGCTTTCCGTGCAGGCGGTGGCGAGCAGCAGTTCCACCGGCACGCCGAAGCGCGCGGCCGCCGCTTCCATCGGCTCACGGAAGCGGTCCCAGGCGAGCGCGGCGGTGCGGGGCGGCCCCGGGGAGCGGGGCGGGGCGTCGTCGCCGTTCAGCACGACTCCGGCCGGGGTAAGGCGCCAACGGCGCGAACCGCTCCCGACCGGCGGGCCGTGCAAGGCCGAAAGGCGGGGCAAGAAGGGGCGCAGCATGTCCCTCCAATCCGGCGCCGGGCGCGGCGCCGGAGGCGCGGCCGGCAGCAGCCGGTCCCAGGTCCCGCGGCGCAGCACGCCGTCGGCGGCGAGGCCGGCGCGGCGCTGCAAGGCGGCCACGGCGTCGCTG
>CADCTL010000168.1 GCA_902805625.1 uncultured Acetobacteraceae bacterium | reverse complement strand
CCGGGACGGGCGCTCGGCGCTTCCACGCCGACTGGGGCCGCCGGGCCGCGGGGCCGATGCGCTGGGCGGGGGCGACCGCGTGGCTGCTGCGCGCCGTGCCCTACCTCACCGCCGCCGGCGCCGCGGCGGGCCCGGCGGCGGTGCTGTTGGCGGCGCGGCGCACCCGGATCGGGGACGGCCGGTTCTAGTCGATGCTGAGCTTCAGCCGCGCCACCATCCGCTTCTCGTACTCCACCCGGTCCTTGGCGAAGGACAGGTACTCGGCGGGGCCGAGGTATTCCTTCGGCATCTCCCACCGCTTGATGATCGCTTGCGAGGCCTCGTCCTCGTAGGCCTTGCGGAAGGCGCGGTGCAGCGTGTCCACGATCTCGGGCGGCATCCCCTTCGGCCCGACGATGCCGTAGGGCGAGGTGACGACCATGTCGTAGCCCAACTCGCGGAGTGTCGGTGCGTCGGGGAAGGACGGCAGGCGCTCGCGCATCCAGACGGAGAGCAGGCGCAGCTCGCCGGTCTCCACGTTCGGCCGCCAACTCTGCGCGTCCGCCACGACGTCGATCTGCTTGCCGAGCAGCGCGGTGACGCCCTCCTGCGCGCCGCGGAACGGGACGTGCGTCATCTCCGCGCCTTCGCGCTCCAGGATCTCCTCCATGGCGATGTGGTTGGTGGTGGCGATGCCGCTCGTGGAGTAGGTCAGCGCGCCGGGGCGGCGCTTCGCCGCTTCGATCAGGTCGCGGAAGGTCTTGTACGGGCTGTCGCCGCGGACCGCGGTGCCGAAGGTGAAGCCGCTCACCTGCATGACGTAGGTGAAGTCGTTGATCGGATCCCAGGTGGGCTGCTTGGTCAGGAACGGGTGGCGCAGGATGGACAGGTGGTGGTGCGCCAGGGTGTAGCCGTCCGGCTTCGCCTGGTTGATGAGGAAGATCGCCGCCTGGGTGCCGCGGGCGCCGGGCCGGTTCTCCAGGACGACGTTCTGCCCGATGTCCTTGCCCATGATCTCGAACATCTGGCGGTGCAGCGCGTCCAGGCTGCCGCCGGGCGGCCAGGGGATCAGGAACCGGATCGGGCGGTCGGGGAAGCGCGCTTGGCCGAGCGCGGGCGCGGCGAGCGCGGCGCCGGCCAGCCCGAGGGCGGCGCGGCGCGGGAAGGCGGCGGGGGCGACGGGGCGCATCGGCGCGGAGTCCTCTGCCATGATGGGGTCAGTCGATGCGGAGGTTGAGGCGCTGCGCCATGGCGCGCTCGTACTCCGCCCGGCGCCGCACGAAGGCGCGGTAGTCCTCCGTGCCGTAGTATTCGAGCGGCATGTCGAATTGCGCCCGCACCGCGGCGTTGGCCGGGTCGAACAGCGCGTCCTTGAGCGCGTCGTGCAGGACCTTCACCACGCCGGGGTCCATGCCCTTCGGCCCCGACAGGCCGTAGGGCGAGGTGACGACCATCTCGTAGCCCAGCTCCTTCAGCGTCGGCACGGTCGGGAAGCGCGGGGAGCGCTCGGCCGTCCAGACGCAGAGCGGCCGGAGCTGACCGCCGTCCACGAGCGGTGCCCAGCCGGAGCTGTCGGCCACGCTCATCACCTCGCCGGACGCGACGGCCACCGCGGCCTCGTTGGAGGAGCGGTAGGGCACGTGGACCAGCTCGATCTTCTCGCGCTCCGAAAGCTCCTCCATGGTCAGGTGGTTGGTGGTGGCGATGCCGCTGGTGGCGTAGGTGAGGCGCCCGGGGTTCGCGCGGGCGAAGGCCAGGAAGTCGGCCCAGGACTTGATCGGGCCGTCCGCCTTCACGACGACCCCGAACAACCAGCCGGTCAGGCCGATGATGTGGGAGAAGTCCGCCACGGGGTCCCAGGGCGGGTTGCGCACGATGAAGGGCCGCCGGATGATCGACAGGTGCATCTGGCTGATGGTGTAGCCGTCCGGCCGGGTCTGGGTCGTGAGTTGCACGGCGCCCATGGTGCCGGACGCGCCGGGGCGGTTCTCCACCACGATGTTCTGGCCGAGCTTGCGGCCGGCGAGTTCGGCGAGCGAGCGGAGTTGCGCGTCGGCCGAGCCGCCGGGCGGCCAGGGGATGACGAGGCGGATCGGCCGCTCCGGGAACTTGCCCTGGGCCAGGGCGGGCGCCGCCAGCGCGGCGCCCCCGACGGCGAGGGCCGCTGCGCGCCGCCCAATCCGGACACCGGTCGGTTCCATGGCGTTTTCTCCCTGCTTTCGCGCCAGTGTGGCGGAGCGGGAGCGCCGGGCAAAGTCAGGCCGCCGCGACCACCCGCTTCTGCAAGGGCAGCATGATGTCGGTGAGCAAGGCGGGCGGCGGCGTGCGCTTGGGGTCGTTCACGTACCGCTCCAGGCCCGGCCGGTCGGCCGGTTCCTCGCCGCTGCCGGGCAGCCACTCGCCGTAGAGCCAGCCGTAGGCGCGCTCCAGCTCGGCATAAGGGCCGCGGAAGCGGAGCACGGCCACACGGGCCGCGGGCACCTCCAGGATGCGGACCTCGCCCTCGCCCAAAACTTCGGGCCCGACCGTGAAGCCCGCGTCGGCGCGCAGCCGCTCCGCCGGCACGCTGCCTGGGTCGTCGTGGTAGAGGCCGAAGAAGTCGGTGTTCGGCCCGATCAGGCCGCGGGCCGCGCCCCAGGCCTGCGCGCGGTCGAAGGCGGCGCCGATGCCGTGGTAGGGCCCGGTGTGCCGGATCGCGGCCAAGCGCATGGCGGGCAGGTCGCGCAGGGTGACGTGGAACATGGCGCTCTCCTCTGTCGGTGGGTCGCCGGCGGGGACGGGCAGGCCGATGCCGCCGCGGGCGCGGTAGGCCGCGGGCGGCACCCCGTGCGCCGCGCGGAAGGCGCGGGTGAAGGCCGCGGCGCTGCCGTAGCCCGCCCGCCGCGCGATCTGCGCGACCGGCGACGCGCCCCGCAGCAGCTCGGCCGCGGCGCGGGAGAGCCTGGCGCGGGCCAGGGTCTCCGCCGGCGTCTCCCCCGCCACCGCCCGGTAGATCCGGTGGAAGTGGCACGGCGAGAAGGCGGCGACCGCGGCCAGCTCTTCGAGCGTCGGAGTCCGGTCGGGGCGGTCCGCGACGTGCGACATGGCCCGGGCGATCCGGCGTCCGTAGCTGAGCTGGGTGGCGGGTTTCATACGGCGTCCTGTTCCTCCGGCCCGCCCCTTGTGCCGCGGGACGGATTGATCGCGCTTGCGAATCCGCGCCGGCCCCCGCGGGGTTGCCACCTGTCACCGGGAGGACCACGTTTCGCGCGCACCTCTTTCCGCCTCAGGAATCGCGAAGAAACATGCCCGAGAGTTTCGACCTCATCGTCATCGGCGCCGGCCCGGGCGGCTACGTCTGCGCCATCCGCGCCGCCCAGCTCGGCATGAAGGTGGGCTGCGTGGAGAAGCGGGCGACGCTCGGCGGCACCTGCCTCAACATCGGCTGCATCCCGTCCAAGGCGCTGCTGCAATCCAGCGAGCACTACGAGGAAGCGCGGCACAAATTCGCCGACCACGGCGTGATGGTGAACGGGGACGTGGGCCTCGACCTCGGGCGGATGCACGCGCGCAAGGGCGAGGTCGTGTCGTCCAACGTGAAGGGCGTCGAGTTCCTGTTCCGCAAGAACAAGGTGGCGTGGCTCAAGGGCGAGGGCCGCATCGTGGCGCCGAACAAGGTCGCCGTGGGCGGTGAGGAGTACGAGACGAAGAACATCGTCATCGCCTCCGGGAGCGAGAGCATCCCGCTCCCCGGCGTGGAGGTGGACGAGGAGAGCATCGTTTCCTCGACGGGCGGGCTGGAACTGGACCGGGTGCCGGGGCACCTCGTCGTCATCGGCGGCGGCTACATCGGGCTGGAGCTGGGCAGCGTGTGGCGCCGGCTCGGCGCCGAAGTGACGGTGGTGGAGTTCCTCGACCGCATCGTGCCCGGCATGGACGGCGAGGTCGGCAAGACCTTCGAGCGCGTGCTGACCAAGCAGGGCTTCAAGTTCAAGCTGAAGACCAAGGTGACGGCGGCGCGCAAGGGCAACGAGGGCGTGGTGCTGACCGTGGAGCCCGCCGAGGGCGGCCCGGCGGAGGACATCCGCGCCGACGTGGTGCTGCTGGCGATCGGCCGGCGCGCCGCCACGGCGGGGCTCGGCCTCGACGCGGTCGGCGTGGCGCTGGACGAGCGCGGGCGCGTGGTGGTGGACGGGCACTTCGCCACCAGCGTGCCGGGCGTCTACGCCATCGGCGACGCAATCGCCGGGCCGATGCTGGCGCACAAGGCGGAGGAGGAAGGCGTGGCCGTGGCCGAGCGCATCGCCGGCCAAGCGGGTCATGTGAATTACGAGGCGATTCCCGGTGTGGTCTACACCTGGCCGGAGGTCGCCTCCGTCGGCCGCACGGAAGAGCAGCTCAAGGCCGAGGGCGTGCAGTTCAAGGCCGGCAAGTTCCCCTTCACCGCCAACGGCCGCGCCCGCGCCATGGGCGACACGGACGGGTTCGTGAAGATACTGGCCGACGCGCGGACCGACCGGCTGCTCGGCGCGCACATCATCGGGCCGGACGCGGGCACGCTGATCGCGGAGCTGGCGATAGCGATGGAGTTCGGCGCTTCCGCCGAGGACGTGGCGCGGACCTGCCACGCGCACCCGTCGCTGAACGAGGCGGTGAAGGAGGCGGCGTTGGCGGTGGACGGGCGGGCGTTGCACATTTGAGCGACGAAGCGCTGCGCCCAGGGAGCGAGATCGTAGACACCGTCAGGCGTTGGATCAGAGGCTTCGCCTTCATCCTGCTGCTGTCGGTTCTGATCACCGTGACCCGATTGGGCGGTTTCCCCTGGGTGGAAACGTTCGGAGTCGCGTTGACGGCCGTCGCGCTGTGGTTGGGCCAGTCTTTCGTGTTCCGGGCTCTGACACGCGGGCGCTTTGCCCGCGGCCCCGCCGCGCCGCGCGGCGGGGAGAGCGGTCCAGATCGGCCTGGATGATAAAGTACATCGGCTCCAAGCGCCTGCTGCTGCCGCGCATCCTCGACGCCGTGCGCGCCGCCGCGCCGCCCGGCGCCACGGTGGCCGACCTCTTTTCCGGCACCGCGCGCGTGGGCCACGCGCTCAAGGCCGCCGGGTACCGCGTGCTCGCCAACGACCACAACGCCTACGCCCACGCGCTCGCCACCTGCTACGTGCAGGCGGACGCCGAGCGGTTGGCGGAGGCGGCGCGGCGGGCGCTCGACGACCTTTCGCGCCTGCCGGGCCGCGCCGGGTGGTTCACCGAGACCTACTGCGTCCGGTCGCGCTTCTTCCACCCCGCCAACGGCGAGCGCATCGAGGCGATGCGCGAGGGCATCGCCGCGCTCTCGCCGGAGCCGGAGTTGGAGGCGGTGCTGCTCACATCGCTGCTGGAAGCCGCCGACCGGGTGGACTCAACCGCGGGCCTCCAGATGGCCTACATGAAGAGTTGGGCCGCCCGCGCGCTCAAGCCGGTTGCGCTCCGGTTGCCGGCGCTGCTGCCCCGCCCGGCCGCGGGCGCCTGCGCGGCCCTCTTCGGCGACGCCGAGGCGGTGGCGGCGACGCTCGAATGCGACGTCGCCTACCTCGACCCGCCGTACAACCAGCACTCCTACCTGCGGAACTACCACGTGTGGGAAACCTTGGTGCGCTGGGACCGGCCGGAGGTGTACGGCGTCGCCTGCAAGCGGGAGGATTGCCGCACGCGCCTCTCCGCCTTCAATAGCCGCCCCGGCATCGGACCGGCGCTGGAGCGCACGATCGCCGCGCTGCGCCGGTGCCCGACCTTGGTGGTGTCCTTCAACGACGAGGGCTACCTCGGCCGCGGGGAGCTGGAGCGGATGCTGGGCGCGCGGGCGCACCTGCATGTCGTGGAAATACCGCACGGCCGCTACGTCGGCGCCAAGATCGGCATACACAACCCGCGCGGCGAGCGCGTCGGCACCGTGGGGCACCTGACGAACGTGGAGCACCTGTTCATCGCCAGCGACCGGAAGCTCGATCTGCCGTCGGCGGCCACGCTGGAGGCCGCGTGATGGAGTACCGCCCCTCCCTCAAGCGCAAGGTCGCGGGCTTCGCGCTGCTGTTCCTCGGCGCGCTCGGCACCGTGCTGCCGATCCTCCAAGGCGCGCTGTTCATCGCGCTCGGCCTGTTCGTGCTGCGGGACCAGTACGCCTGGGCGCACCGCGGCATGGACTGGCTGCGGCGCCGCTGGCCGCGGCAGGTGGAGGGCGTCGAGGCGATGGAGGGCCGAATGATCGGTTGGTTCCGCCGCCAGGGGGAGAGGCTGCGGCTCCGCAGCCGCTGACCGCACCGGCTCCGCAAGGTCACGCGACGGTCACAAGCGCGCACCGGACCTGTCTTTGAAGCGCCGCATCATGCGGCGGCTTCAACGACCAAGGGGGTTTCGCGCGCATGGCCAGGTTCGACACGTTGAGCGGCGAAGCGCCGCTCGTCATCGGCCATCGCGGCGCGAGCGCCTTCCGGCCGGAGCACACGCTGGAGGCGTACCGGCTCGCCATCCAGCTCGGCGCCGACGTAGTTGAGCCCGACGTTGTGCCGACCAAGGACGGCCGCCTGGTCGCCCGCCACGAGAACGAGCTGAGCGGCACCACGGACGTTTCCACCCGCCCGGAATTCGCCGACCGGCAGACCACAAAGACCATCGACGGGACGGCGGTGACGGGCTGGTTCTCCGAGGACTTCACCCTCGCGGAGATCAAGACGCTCTACGCGAAGGAGCGCATCCCGGAGATCCGCCCCGGCAACACCGCCTACGACGGGCTCTACCGCGTTCCCACGATCGAGGAGGTGGTCGCGCTGGTGCGCGAGGAGGAGCCCCGGACCGGGCGCGAGATCGGCATCATCCCGGAAACCAAGCACCCCGTCTTCTTCGAGTACGAGGGCCAGTTCCTCGGCGGCGGCCGCATCGGCATGGACACCAGCCAGATGCTGGTGGACGCGTTGAAGGCAGTGGATTTCACCGACCCGGACCGCGTCACGATCCAGTCCTTCGAATTGGCGAATCTCATCGAGCTGCAAAAACAGATCATGCCGGCGGCGGGCGTGGACCTGCCGTTGGTGCAGTTGCTCGGCGGCTCTTACGACATCGCCTTCAACCTGAACCCGGCGAACGCCGCGCTCGGCGGCGACGTGGACGCCTACGCGGAGTTCGATTACCCCCTGCGTCCGGCGAGCGCGGCCAACCTCGACCTCAACACGCCGGCGGCCTTGCAGGCGATGGCCGCCCTCTACGCCGAGGGCATCGGCCCCTTCAAGGACTACATCCTTCCGACCGTGGCGCAGACGCCGGCGGTGGACGGCGACGGCGACGGCCGGGCGCAGATCGCCCGCCGTCTCACCGGCGAGACCACGCAGCTCGTGAACGACGCGCACGCGGCGGGGCTGGAGGTGTACCCCTACACCCTCCGCGACGAGGAAGCGTTCCAGGCGCTGCGCCCGGACGGCACGGTGCGCCCGCCGGAGGAGGAGTACCGCCAGCTCATCGAGCTGGGCATCGACGGCTTCTTCACCGACTCACCCAGCACCGGCCGGATCCTCGTCAACATCCTCTCGGACGAGGAAGCGCCGCCCGAGCCGCTGGAGCTGGACTTCCTGGGCCAAGCGGTGACGCCCTTCGGCACGGGCTTCGGCGGGCTGCAGATCGGCGGCCTTTCGGCCCTGACCTACGACGCGGAGAGCGACGCCTTCCTGGCGCTTTCCGACGACCGCTCGCCGCAGGCGCGCTTCTTCACCGTGCGCCTCGACCTGTCCGACGGCGTGTTGAGCACGGGCGACCAGAGCTTCACCGGCGTGCAGGTGCTGGCGGACGCGAACGGCCAGCCCTTCGCCAACGGCGCGCTCGACCCCGAGGGATTGGCCATCACGGAGGACGGCTCCTTCTACTTCTCGTCCGAGGGCGACGCGAACGCCCTGGTCGCGCCCCTGGTCGGCACCTTGAGCGCCTTCGGCACGCAGACGGGCTCGCTGCCGGTGGGCGGCGACTACCTGCCCGCCGCGAACCAAGCCTCGGGCATCCGCAACAACCTCGCCTTCGAGGCTCTGACCCTGTCGCCCGATGGCCAGCGCCTCTTCGTCGGGACGGAAAACGCGCTGTACCAGGACGGGCCGGCGGCGGACCTCTACACCGGCTCGCCGTCCCGTGTCGTCGAGTACAGCACCGCCACGGGCCGGCAAGTGGCCGAATACACCTACCGCACGGAGCCGGTGCAGGACGCGCCCTCGCCCGCAGGCGCCTTCGCCAACAACGGGCTGGTCGAGCTGCTGGCCCTCGACGACCGGGGGACGCTGCTGGCGCTGGAGCGGTCCTTCTCCACCGGCGTCCCGGGCAACGACATCCGGCTGTTCCTGGCCCGGCCGGACCCGGCGGGCGCCGACGCGACCGGCCGCGTGCCGCTGCGGAAGGAGCTGGTGCTCGACTTCGACGACCTGGGGATCACCCTCGACAACGTCGAAGGCATGACCTTCGGCCCCGAACTCCCGGACGGCCGCCGGACCCTGGTTCTGGTTTCGGACGACAACTTCTCCGAAACGCAGGCGACGCAGTTCCTGGCCTTCGCGGTGGACGGTGGAACCGCGATCGCGTAAGGCCGGCGTCAAGCCCTGAACGCGCCCAGGCCCGCCGAGCGGGTTTGGGCGCCGTCATGGCACGCTTGCGGCGATTCCTCGCCGGCCTCGTTGTTCTAGCCTCGGTGCGAGAGTCGCTGGCGGGGGCGCGAGCGGGCGTCGGCGCGGGCTCGGGCGAAAGCCACCCAAGCGCCGGCGGACGCGACCAGCAACGTCGAGAAAGCGGCCCAGCCCAGCAACACCATCGCGGCTTCTTGGATCATCGCGGTGGGGACCAGGTCGAGCCAGAGCAGGGTCGTCAGGACCGTGAACCCAAGGACGCAATGTTCGAGTGCTTGAGATCGCATTTTTAGTTAATCTCCCGGCTCGCACGGGCGCGGGGGCATCCCGTGCATAACCTAGGGGTAACTTTTATCCAGCACGGATATGTGA
The DNA here is from genome assembly GCA_902805625.1 of uncultured Acetobacteraceae bacterium. GTDB lineage: Bacteria > Pseudomonadota > Alphaproteobacteria > Acetobacterales > Acetobacteraceae > Craurococcus. Next base: position 3,128 of record CADCTL010000168.1, on the reverse strand, counting down.
AGCAAGCCCTGATCGCGACCGTATTGTTGCCGTGATTTCGTCAGATTGTTGATTCGTATACATCTTGCCGATCATCACGCGAAATTTTTCGCGGGCCGCCCCTCTCGTCGTGTTCGCCTAGCGCCTGGCGCCCGAATTCGGCAAGCCGTGCCGACGCGGCACCGGGCGTTTGTCCGAACGCGGCGCGGAAGGCCGAACCGAAGGCGGGAACGCTCGCGTAGCCGACCATTGCCGCCACCCGCGCGGCGGGCATGCCCTGCGCCAGCAGCGCCGCACCCTCTGACAAGCGCAGCATCTGCCGCCAGCGCCCGAAGCTCATGCCGGTCTCTCGCCGGAACAGCCGCGTCAGGGTGCGCGGGCTGGCGCCGCACTCCGCCGCCCACCCCTCCAGGGTGAGGGGCCGGGCGGGGTCGGCCTGGAGGGCGCCTGCCAAGCGGAGCAGGCGCGGGTCGCGCGGCGCCGGCACCCCGAGCGGCAGGGGCTGGGCGCGGGTGATCTCGTCCAGAATCAGCGCCGCGACGTGGCCTCCCCGCCCCGCCGGGTTCCACTCCAGCGGCTCCGCGCAGGCGGCGAGGATCAGCTCCCGCAGCAGGGGCGACACCGCGAGCACCGTGGCGGCCGCGGGCCCGCCCCAGGCCGCCGCGTCGCGGCGCACGAAGAGGGCCCGCATCGCCACCCCCTCCCGCATGGAAACCGCGTGCGGCAGCCCGGCCGGCACCCACAACGCCCGGCCCGGGGGCACCACGAAGGCGGCCGCATGCGTGGACACGCGCATCACGCCGCCCGTGGCGTAGAGCAACTGCACCCGCGCGTGGCTGTGCCAGCCCGTGTCGTGGCCGCTCGGATAATCCTGGGCGAAGGCCGACAGCGGCCGGTCCACCCGTTCCTGCGGGAGCGGCGGCCGGGCGGGTGTTTGGCCCGGAATCGACAGGGAACGGCCCGACATCGCCATCCGGCCAGTATAGCCTCGGACGCAAGATCGAGGAACGCGCCGCCATGCAGGACCCGGCCCGCCGGCAGATCGCCTTCATCAACCTCGCCCACGTGTTCACCCACTATGCGCTGCTGATCCTGGCGACGGCGGTGCTGTTCATGCCGCTGCAATCGCCGGCCGGCTTCGGCACCGAGTACGGCCCGATCCTGGCGCTCGGCACCGGCATGTTCGTGCTCTACGGCCTCGGCTCCCTGCCGATGGGCTGGCTGGCCGCGCGCTTCGGGCGCAAGGCGCTGATGGCGGGATTCTTCCTCGGCACCGGCGCGGCGATGATGGCGGCGGGGCTGGCCTCCTCGCCGCTCGCGCTCGGCGTGGCGCTGGCCGCCATGGGGAGCTTCGCCGCCATCTATCACCCGATCGGCACGGCGATGCTGGTGGAGGCGGCCGGCGACCGCGTGGGGCGGTCGGTCGGCGTCAACGGCGTGTTCGGCAACCTGGGCGTCGCGTGCGCGCCCGTGGTGTCCGCCTTCCTGGCGGCGCAGGCCGGCTGGCAATGGGCCTTCCTGCTGCCCGGCGCGCTGTGCCTGCTGGGGGGCCTGCTTTACCTGCGGGAGCCCGCCTTCGACACCGCGAAGGCGGCGGGGCCGCAGCGCCCCTTCCCCGCCATCCCGCCTGCGGTGGTGCGCCGGGCGGTGCTGGTGCTGCTGGCCATCGCCGCCGTGTCCGGGCTGGTCTTCAACGCCTTCACCTTGTTGCTGCCCAAGCTGATGCAGGAGCGCTTGGCGTCCTCGCCGGACCTGCTGCCGGTGGTGGGCCTGCTCGCCTTCGGCACCACCCTCTGCGGCGGCCTCACGCAGTTCACCGTGGGGCGGCTGATCGACCGGCACCGGCTGAAGCGCGTTTTCTTGCCGTTGGCGGCGGCGCTGCTGCCCTGCCTGGTGCTGCTGGCCTTCGTGGACGGGCTGGTGGCGCTGCCGCTGGCCGCGGTGGTCGCCGCCTCCGTCTTCGGCCAGGTGACGGTGAACGAGACCATGACGGCGCGCTACGTGGCGCCCGCGCTGCGCACCAAGCTGTACTCGATCCGCTTCACGGTGGGCTTCCTCGGCGCCGCCGCCGCTTCGCCGCTGGTCGGCCTCCTGCACGAGCGGACGGGCAGCCTGTCCCTGCCCCTCCTGGTGCTGGCCGGCTTCGGCGCCGTGACCCTCGCCTGCGCGCTGCTGTTCCCCGACCGCCAGGAAGAGCTGCGGCCCGAACTCTGGGCCCGCAACGGTCCCCAACCAGCGCCGGCGGAGTAACCTTACCTTTAAGCGGTTTCCTGACGCATGGGGTCGCGCCGGGGATTCCGGTGCCGCCCCGATTCGCGCTCCGGCCCGGCGACACCGCCGTGGTTCGGTGACCTCGGTAGCCACAAGGTGCGGGGCATCCGAGAGGCGGTCGAGGCGGCGGGCACCGAGCTGCTCCATGTGCCGCCCTGCCCGCCAGTCTCCGATCCGGCCGAGCGGCCCTTCGCCGATCTGAAGGCGCGACTCCGGAAGGCCGCGCGCCAACCAGCCCGCCAGCTCAGGTCACGCACGCCCTTCGGGAAACCGCTTCAGCGGGTTGGGCGCCGGGCCGATGGCCAAGCTCCGTCGTGCGCCCCGGTTACGGCAGGTAATCCGCCGCCGTCACCTTGGCGACGTGCTCCGCGGCTTCCGAGAAGCCCTGCACCACGTCGCTCCGGTCGGCCAAGCCGCGGTTGAGTATGTCCGTCCACCAAGCCATGCCGCCCGCCTCGCCCTCGCGGTCGAGCACGTTGCGGTAGAGCTGGCCCACGAACTCCCGGTTGTCCGGCGCCCCGTACCTGGACTGGAACTCGGGCGCGGTGATGAACAGGTCGGCGATGCTGTCCAGGGAGTGGCCTTGCCGCAGCGCGGAACTCCAGAAGTCCAGCCCGGGACGGTCCGGCGCCCGATCGAACACCGTGTCGTAGAGGCGCGTGGCGCGCGCTTCGTGCTCGTCCGCGAAAGCTTTGGGCGCGGACGGTTGGAGGGCCTCGCCGCCTACGAGCGCTTCGTTGCCGCCGGGCTCGGCGGTGGCGTCGGCGCCCGCTGGCGGCGTGTCGCTCGCCTCCATCGGCGCTTGGCTGCTCCCGTCGCTGAAGCGCGCCAGCATCTCGTCGGCCGACAGCGTCATGGTGCCGGTGGACGATACGATC
>CADCTL010000167.1 GCA_902805625.1 uncultured Acetobacteraceae bacterium | reverse complement strand
TTTGCGGGGCCAGCGCCAGGGCGGCAGGTGGGGCGGCACCACGGCCACGCAGCGCGCCGCCTCCGCCCGCCACAGCCGCAGGAAGGGGCTGGCGTAGCCGAGGCCGAGCACGCACTGTCCGGGCAGGGCGGGCCAGAAGGCGCGCAGGCGGTCCCGCAGCAGCCGGGCGGCCACCAGCCCGGTGGGCGTCGCGTAGAAACCGTCGAGGCCCTGGATCTCCTCCCGCATGGATGGGGGTTATAGACCGGCGCAGGCCCCCCTTTCACGGGGGAACCGAGGAGGTGGAACCATGCCGCTTTCGATCCGAGCGATACCGTGTCTTTCCGACAACTACATCTGGTTGTTGCGCGACGAGGCTTCGGGGGCGGTGGCGGTCTGCGACCCCGGCGAGGCCGGACCGGCGGCGGCGGCGGTGCGGGAGGGCGGCGGGCGCCTGGACCTCATCCTGCTCACCCACCACCACGGCGACCACGTGGGCGGCGTGGAGGCGTTGAAGGCGGAGTTCGGCGGCAAGGTGGTGGGCAACGAGGCGGACGCGCGCCGGCTGCCGCCGCTCGACATCGCCGTGCGGCCCGGCGCGACGGTGGAGTTCGGCCGGAGCCGCGCGCAGGTGATCGACACGCCGGGCCACACGCGCGGCCACGTCGCGTTCAACTTCGCCGGCGAGGACGTGCTGCTCTGCGGCGACACGCTGTTCTCGCTCGGCTGCGGCCGGCTGTTGGAAGGCACGGCCGACGAGATGTACGGCTCGCTCCAAGCGCTCAACGCGTTGCCGGGCGAGACGCTGGTCTGCTGCGGCCACGAATACACGGAAAGCAACGCCCGCTTCGCCCTGTCCGTGGACGGCGGCAACGCGGCGCTCCGCGCCGTGGCGGAGGCCGCTGCGGCGCTGCGGCGGGACGGCAAGCCCACCGTGCCGACGACGCTGGCGCGGGAGCGCGAGGCCAACCCTTTTCTGCGCGCCCCGGACGTGGCCCGGCTTGCGGCCCTGCGAACGGCGAAGGACAACTTCCGCTGAAACACAGGGAGGGACCGCCTTGCGCCTCAACTACTCCGCCGCCAGCCCCTACGTCCGCAAAGTCATGGCCTGCGCCATCGCGCGCGGGCTCGACGGGCGGATCGAGCGGGACACCACCAACCCCCACCTGTCGCCGCCGGAGCTGCTGCGGGTGAATCCGCTATCGAAGGTGCCGGCGCTGCTGGAGGACGACGGGACGGCGCTCTACGACAGCCCGTTGATTTGCGAATACCTGGACAGCCTGGGCGACGCGCCGCCGCTGTTCCCGCCGCCCGGCCCCGCGCGCTGGACGGCGCTGCGGCAGCAGGCGCTGGCGGACGGCATCCTCGACGCCTGCGTGCCGCGGCGGCGGGAGATGGGGTTGCCGCCGGACGAGGGGCGGACCGCGTTCATCACGCGCCAACGGGAAGCGGTGGCGCGCGCGGTGGATTCGCTGGAAAGCGAAGCGGCGTCCTTCGGCGACCTGCGGACGATCGGCGAGGTCGCGGTCGGCTGCGCGCTGGGCTACCTCGACTTCCGCTTCGCCGCTGAGCCTTGGCGGCCGGGGCACGACCGGCTGGCGGCGTGGTTCGCTCAGGTGTCGGAGCTGCCGCCGTTGGCGCGGACCGTGCCAGTGGGGTGAGGAAGCGGCCCGCGGGGGAGCGAACCGCGGCGCGAGGGCGAAAGCTCGATCGTGATCCGTCGCCCTGTGCGTGAAGCCGTCCGTCGTTCTTGCGCTGCGGCCGACTTGGCCAAGCGTGAGTAGCCCTCTTGCTGCGCCCGGCGTCGGCCGTTGATCCGGCCGGCGGCTTGACCGCCCGCGTCGCACAGCCGGACGAGGGTGGTCAGCGGCGGGCCGCGATGCGGGGGCGGCCTGCACGCGGCCGGGGGCGAACAGATTGTCGCGGCGGGGACGCCGGACTATCGCGGAAGCATGGACCAGACCCCGCCCCGCCTCCCACCGGAACCCGCCGGCGTGGCCCCGACCGTCGGCGCGCTGTTCCGCGGTTTCCTTGCCCTCGGGTTGATGGGCTTCGGCGGCGTGCTTCCGCTCGCACGCCGCATGCTGGTGGAGGAGCGCCGCTGGCTGGGCGCCGCCGAGTTCGCCGACCTGCTCGGGCTGTGCCAGTTCCTGCCCGGCGGCAACGTCATCAACCTCTCGGTCGCCGTCGGCTTGCGCTTCCGCGGCGTGCCGGGGGCGGCCGCGGCGCTGGCCGGTCTGCTCGCGGCGCCCTCGGTGGTGGTGGTGGTGCTCGGCGCGGTCTACGACCGCTTCGCCGAAGACCCGGCTGTGCGGCACGCCTTCGCCGGGCTGGCGGCCGCGGCGGCGGGGCTGCTGATCGGGCTCGCGGCCAAGCTGGTCTGGCCGCTCCGGCGCCAGCCCGTGCCGGCCGGGCTGGCGGTCCTGTGCTTCCTGGCGATCGCGGTATTCCGCGTCCCCTTGCTGCCGGCGCTGCTGGTGCTGGCGCCGTTCAGCGTCCTCCTGCGGCACTGGGGCCGCGCGTGAGCGCGCCGCTGCCCGGCTTGGCCTTGCTGTTCGCCGAGTTGTCGTTGCTCGCCTTCGGCGGCGGAAACTCCGTGCTGCCGGAGATGCAGCGGCGGATGGTGGACGTGCACGGGTGGATGACGGCCGCGCAGTTCAACGCCCTGTTCGGCCTCGCCCAAGCGGCGCCCGGCCCGAACATGATGGTGGTCACGTTGCTGGGCTGGCGGCTGGCCGGCGTCTGGGGCGCGCTGGTGGCGACCGCCGCGATGTTCGGGCCGTCCTCGCTCGTCACCGGCATCGCGCTCCGCGCCTGGGAGCGGTTCCGGCATGCGCCGTGGCGGCGCGCGGTGCAGGCGGGGCTGGTGCCGGTCACGGCTGGACTGGTGTCGGCCGGGGCGGCGGTTGTCGCCGCGACCGCGGCCGGGACGCTCTCGCTCGCAGGGGTGGCCGTGGCGGCCGCGGCTCTGTCCATCGCGACGAAGCTCCACCCGCTCTGGCTGCTCGGCTTGGGGGCGGCCTTCGGCTTGTCGGGGATGGGCTTCGATTAGGTTCGTCGGTCCGGTTCGGGCCGGAAGCGGCAGGTTCCGATTGCGCTTTCACGGGGGGTGAAGCCCTTCGATGGGCGGGTCGCACAGCGTGTTGCGCGGGGGGCACGGCCAAACCGGCGCGCACCGCGGCTGCAGCCCGGCCTAGCCCGGCTCTGGCTCGTGGCCGCGACCCGGTGCGGGCGGCCCGCACGTGCAAGGATGCCGGCGCCGCGTCGCGGAAGCCGCGGGGGCCGTCCAGCAACGCCAGCGGCGACTCCTACCCGTCGCGGCCGTCTTCAAAGCGCGCGTTTCGCGCGCAGAACCAGCGCAACGGGGCGCTGCCCACCGTCGGCGCCGCGTCGATGCTTCCCGCCGCGAGGTCCTCGGCCGTCGGAAGCGGCCGGCCTTTCGTGCCAAGCGCACGGCTCACGCCCGCCGCGCGAGTTCGTAAAGGCATTCCGTCCACGAGAACCGTATCGGTTCGGTTCGGTGCAACGTTCGGCGCTTCCGGCCGTTGAGTGGCCGCACCGCGGAGAAGGGGGGCGCGCCACGCGTCCACGACGGAGAACGATGCCGAGACGCCGCGCCCGTTTCTGCGCCTTGCTTTTGCTGGCCGCGCCGGTCCTCGCGCCGGCGCCGCCGGCCGTGTTTGCCTTGTTGGCCGCCACTACGGAAGCCGCGGCGCAGGCGGCGCGCTCCTCCGGTGGCTATTCACGGCCTTCCGCACCGCGCGCGCGGACGCCCTCGTTCGGCGGCGGCGGCGGCGGTTGGGGCGCCGCCCCGCGCACGCCTTCGGTGAGCGGCGGCTACGGGCGGCCGGGCTCCTCTTATGGCGGGCGGGGGCCGTCCTCCTACGGATCGGCCGGCGACCGGGCGTATTCGCGGCAAGGCTCGGCTTCGGCGCTGGACCGCTACCGCGCGCAGTCGGAGGCGGCGCGCCGGCCGCCGGCGGCCCTGCCGGCGCCCACCGCGCCGTCGCGGCCTCCAGCGGCGAATGGCGGCGGGTGGGGCTCGGCCGGCGGTCTGTATCCGCGGCCCCGCTACGACCATCGCCCGGACTACGGCCGTGGGTATGGGAACGACTGGTACCGCGACCGCGGCTGGTCGCCTTCGGCCGGCGGGTTCGGCGGCGGCCTGGGTGGCCTCGGCGGCTTGGGCGGGCGCTCCTTCGGCGTTTGGGACGGGCTGTTTCTCGGGTACCTGCTCAACAACCTGACACGCTCCGGTTCGGTGGACTTCTTCCGCAACCACCAGGACGACCCGGGCTTGCGCGAGTGGCGCGCGGAGGCCGAGCGGCAAGCGCGCGACAACACGGAACTGCGCGAAAGGCTGGATCGGCTGGACCGTGAACTCGCCCAGCGCGGCGGGAACGCGGCGCCGCGCGACCCGAACTACCTGCCGCCGGACGTGCCGCCCGAGGTGGCGCTGGCGCCGCGCAACGACGCGCGCACGCCCACCACCGCGGGGCCTGCGGCGCCGTCCGCGAACGGGGACGGGGGCTCCGGCGGCGGGTTGTGGCTGCCCTTGCTTTTGGTGGGCGGCGCCGGGGTGGCCTTCGTGTCGTGGCGACGCAGCCGCGTCGCTAACGACGCCGGCGCAGCGAAGGGGGGTGCCGTGAAAGGACCTATCGGCAGCGCCGGCGCGATGCTGCGCCACAAGCTCTCGGGCGAGCGCTACGCGCCGTCCTTGTTCCGCGTCGGCATGACCGTGACCGTGGACCCCACGCCCTTCATCCTCGCCGGGGACGTGATCAAGGTGCCGGCGCCCGTTTCGGCTGGCGGCAATCTCGTGAGCATTGCCGAGGTGGGCCGGGTGGAGGGCGGCGCGGTCGATTACGCGCGCCTTTACCTGCCGGAGCGGCGCGGCTTCTTCCAGGTCCACATGGGGGACGACGGCCAGCCCGACGAGTGCCGGTTCTTCTCGCCCATCGACGAGGTTTCGCCGGCGAGCGAGGCGGCGTGGGGCGCTTGGCTCGACCCCGCCGAAGGCATGATCGGCTGGCCCGAGTTCCAGACCAAGGACGGCAAGACCTACGGCCGCGTGTGGTCGCCGGGCGAGGGGCGCGTGGCGCCGCGACCGCTTGAAGAGGCCATCGAGAGCGCGGGAGGCGCGTCGCGCACCGTGCGGAGCCAGGCAATGCTCTACGCCGCGCCGACCGGGGCCTCGGAGCCGGCGCCGCAAACGGAGTACATCCTGGTCGCCGCGGTGGAAGCCGAGGGCCAGGCCTGGATCGAGATACACGCGGGGATCGATGTGAGCCCCGCAGCGCTTTCGCTCGCCTGACGATGGCGCGCGGGCACAAGGAGACGGCATGGACGACGGCGTCATCGGCATCCTGACCACCGGCCTGCCGGTGCTGCTCGCGCACTTCGCGGTGACGCTCGCGCTGCTCGGCGTTGGGGTGGCTTGCTACAACGCGATCACGCCGTTCCACGAACTGGAGCTGATGCGGTCCGGGAACACGGCGGCCGGCCTCGTGCTGGGGGGCAACTTCATCGCGCTGGCCATCCCGTTGGCGGCGACCTTGGCCACCAGCCTAGTCGTCCTGGACATCGTGGTCTGGGGCGTGGTCGCGCTGCTCGTGCAGCTTATCGCCTTCGCCGCCGCCGCCCGGCTGATACCGGGGCTGCGCGGCATGATCGAAACCGGCAACACCGCCGCCGCTTGCATGCTGGTCGGCATCCAGGTCGCGGTGGCGCTGCTGAACGCCGGCGCCATGGCCGGCTGAGTCCGCAAACGCGCACCGAAGCCCACCACGGAGAACCTGAATGATGTCATTCTTCCGCAACCTCGTCGGGGTGAAGACCGACCAAGCCGTGAACAGCGCGGTCGAGGCGATCGTCCGCTGGGATCCGCAATCGGCGACGGAGGCCGAGCTCCGCACCATGGAGAACAACCTCGACCAGCTCGGGCAGCAGGTGGCTCAGGCGCGCATGGCCTACGACCGCGAGCGCAAGGAGGCCGACGCGATCCAGTCGCTGTCGCGCCAGCGGATGGCCGCGGCCGAGCAGCTCCAGGGGCGCATGGAGGCCGAGGCCGATCCCGCCCGCAAAGCCGAGCTGGAGCGCAGCCTGTCCACCCTGGTCGGGATGCTGGAGCAGATGGCGCCCGAGATCGAGCGTGAGGAGGAGGACGCCAAGGACGCGGGCGAATTCCTGCGCTCCTTGGAGGAGACGTACCAGCAGGCTGGGCAGAAGCTGAAGTCGGCGCGGGACGAGCTGGAGCGGGCCCGGCGCGACATGGGCCGTGCGGCGCAGCAACGCGACGTCGCCCAGCAACGGGCGGAGGCGGCGCGGCAGGCGGCCGGGCTCTCGCAGGCGACCAGCGGCCTCAGCGTGGCGCTCAAGGCGATGCAGGACAACGCGGCGCGCGACCTCGCGCAGGCGGAGTCCGCGAACGCCAAGGCCAAGCTGCTGGCGCCGACGCGGCCGGAAAAGGACGACCCGCACATCGCGGCGGCGATGAACTTGGTGAAGGGCGGCGCGCCGTCCGGCAGCCTGTCCGACCGGCTGGGCGCGCTGCGGAAGCGGAGCGGCGAGCCGGCCCGGCTGCAAGGGCCGTCGCCGGTCTGACGGCGTCGTCGCCGGGAAAGAGGGGGGCCGTTGAGGCTGGAGGGCACCATAGCCATCGTCACCGGCGCCGATTCCGGCATCGGCCAGGCGACGGCCGAAGAGTTCCCAAGGAAGGCGCGGACGCCGCCTTCACCTACCTGCGCGACGCCGAGGGAGCCGAGGGGACGCGGCGGCTCGTAGAGGCGGCGGGCCGCCGCGCGCTCGTCGTCCAGGCCGACCAGTGCGACCCGGCGGCCGTGGCGCACTTGTTCGAGCGCGTTTCGGCCGAGTTCGGCCCGCCCGACGTACTCGTGAACGCCGCTGGCATCGGCCAAGGGGGCGCCCCGGTGGCCGACATGCCCGCCGACCAGTGAGAGGACGTGATCCGCTCCGACCTGACGGGGCCGTTCCTCTGCTGCCAGCGGTTCGTGTGCGGCTGCGCCGGGCGCTCGGGGGCGGCGGCAAGATCGTCAACGTGACCTCCGTGCATGAGAGCATCCCAAGCCCGGAGGCCGCGGCCTACGGGGCGGCGAAAGGCGGGCTCCGCAACTTGACCCGGACGCTGGCGCTGGAGGTCGCGCCGGGCCGGATCACGTTGAACAACGTCGCGCCGGGGCTGACGGACACGCCTATGACCGCAGGTGCGCTCGGAGACCCGAAAACCAGGGACGAAGCGATGAGGGCGATCCCGTTCGGGCGGCCGGGCACGCCGCGCGAGGTGGCGCGGTTGATCGTCTATCTCGCCTCCGGCGACGCCGACTACGTCACCGACCAGACCTTCACTATCGACGGCGAGCTCACCATGAATTGGGGGCAGGGCGCTTAGGCGCGCGAGGAGGCCGCGGGCATGCGACGTGAACTGGCGCGGGTGCCGACCGAGAACGGGGCGCGCTACCTCCAGGCCCTTTGCAAGCACTGGAGCCACAAGCTCGACGTCACCTTGGACGGCAGCACCGGCACCGTGCGTTTTCCGGAGGCGGTGGCGACCATGACGGCCGAAGCCGACGCCTTGCTGGTCCTGGTGGAGGCCGCGGACCAAGGGACGGTGGAGCGGACCAAGGGCGTGGTCGCCGCCCACCTCGACCGGTTCGCCTTCCGCGAAGCGCCGCTGCGCTTCGATTGGGCGGAGGGGTGAAACGCCCGGGCGGCGCCGGGCGCCGCTCCCTCAGTGCAGCCGCGGCGCCTTCAGGAACGAGCGGCGGTCGATGGAAGTGAGCACCAAGTCGCGCCCCGCCCCGCGGCGGCCCACGGACAGCCGCACCCGCGCGCCGGCGTTGCCGCAGCCCCACACGCCGCGCCACAGGCTCGACAAATCGGTGACGCGCCCGCCGGCCACCGCCAGCACGCGGTCGCCTTCCTGCACCCCGGCCTTCTGGGCCGGGCCGTTGCGCGCGACGGAGCTGACCACCACGCCCTCCTCGTCTTCCTGGGCGTAGAGGCCGAGCCAGGGCCGCGCCGGGCGGTTGGGGCGGCCGAAGGCTAGGAGGTCCTCCAGGATCGGCGGCAGCAGTTCGGCCGGGACCACCATGTTGAGGTCCACCCGCCGGCCTTTGCCGTCCTGCTGCTGCATCACGAGCGAGCCGATGCCGAGCAACTCGCCGTCGCCGCCGATCAGCCCGGCGCCGCCCCAGGACGGGTGGGCAGGGGCGGTGAAGATGGCCTCGTCCAGCATGTACTCCCAGTAGCCCGCGAACTCCTGCCGCGCCGCCACCGTGCAGCGCAGCGCGTGCTTGCGGCCGCCGGCGGAGGCCAGAACCGCCGTGTCGCCGGCTTGCGGGCCGGAACCGCTTTCGACCTTCAGCGCCGGCAAATCCAGCCGGCCGAGGGCTTGGATCAGGCCGAAGCCGGTTTCGAAATCGTAGGCGAGCGCGTGGCCGGGGATGGCGCGGCCGTCGTGGGTGGTGAGCCACACGGTCTCCGCCTCGGTGACGAGGTAGCCGATGGTGGCGATCAGCCCGTCCGGGCGGATCACCACGCCGCTGCCGGTGCGCTCCGTGCCGAGCGTTTGGGCGGTGAAGGCGTCGGGCGGCGCCATGCACTTCACCGCCACCACCGAGCGCAGCGCCTCGTCCAGGTCGAAGGCGTGGTCGGCCGGGCTCGGTTGGAGGTCGGGGGGGATTTCCCACTCGCTGGTTGCCATGCCTCGCTCTCTGCTCCCGCGGGTGAGGTTCGTGGAGGATCCACCCTAGTATCGGGCCGGATCACGACTTCGCCAACGCGGGAGATGCAGTCTCTGTGTCCCGGCGTCCCGTTCGGGCCCGCGCCGGAGGTGGCGGGGTGCGCGCCCGCCCGACATTCCGGTCTCGGCCGCCGCATCGCCGGGGCTGGGAAGGGGTGGCCTCTGGAGCCGGCGTGACGGCGGACGCCGGCCTCAGCGCCGCGGCGGCTCCTGCAACGTGTCCCGGCTCGTGGCGCCGGGCGAGGGCGCCGCAGCGCCGGCCGCCCCCGCGCCGCCCGCCTGAACCGCCGCCTCGCGCAACTTGCCCAGCGCCGCCTGGGCCTCGCGCGCGCCGGCCACCGCGGCGTCCGGCGGGGTGTTGCCGACGCGCATGGCTTCCACCACGCGGCGGAAGGTCCGGTCGGCGTCGGCATAGGGGCCGCTGGCACCGCGCATCGCCTCGGGGGCGGCGCTCTGCATCGCTTGCCAAGCCGCTTGGGTGGCGTCCATGAGTTGCTGTTGGCCAGGCGGCATGGCGCCGGCCTGGGTGCGGGTGCCGGCGCCTTGCGCTTGCTCGATCGCCCGGCCGAGCCGCGCTTCCGTGTCCCGCAACTGGGTCGCGTAGCTGGCGGCCGCCGCGTCACCCGCCGCCGGGGCTCCTTGCTGCGCCGCGCCGGGGGCGGTCGTCATAAGGAAAACCGCCAGCACGCCGCTCGCTGCCCAGCCAAGCCCGACCCGCATTGAATTCTCCTCCCGTGTGGAACGCCCCGCCAACGCGTCCCGGCCGCAGCGGGTTGCGGCGGAGGTGCCCACCGGGGCGGGGAAGCCGTGCGCAGGTTCAGCTTGATGGCTCCGGCTACGGCTGCTGGCCCGTTCAGCATCGCTAAATGACGGCGGGTAGCCGATGGGCAGCAGCCTTCTGATCCGCAGTTTGGCCGGTGCCGTGAAAACCGAGCTGCGCGTCCGCGCCGCGCGCAACGGGCGGTCCATGGAGGAGGGGCGTATCATCCTCGCCGCCGCGCTCGCTTCGCCGGCCCGGCGATCGTCCGACGGCCTGCCTTGGAGCTTGTGGGACGCGACCCGCATGATCTTCGGGCCGGAGAACGGCTTGGAGCTCGAACTGCCGCCGCGCGAACCGATGCGGGATCCCCCGGACTTCGGTTGGGTCTTGGACGAAGAGGACGGAGAAGAGGCGACGGACGAGGGCGGGCCGGAGCGGTCCAAGCCCGAACCGTGATCTTCCTGGACACCGACGTGGTTTCAGCGGACATTCCCCGGATGCCCGGTGCGGTAGGGGGCAGGGTGCACCCGTTTGGGCCTGTGCAGCCATCCAATTCGCGCGCTGATGCCGCCGAAGGACGCCGGTTCGGCAGATCGCCGGTTCGGCGGGGCTGAAACCTGCTGTCTTCCTCGCATCGAGGCGCACGCCTCCCGTCGCTTCCCCCTCCACCGCCGCGAACCGCCCTCACGCCGGGGCCGGCGGTGCCCGCAGCCGGGCGATGAGCCACAGCACCTCCGCGAACAGCCGCCGCGGCACCGCCACCTCGGCCATCTGGAAGGTGACGTAGCGGCCGTGGCTCACCACCCGGGCGCCGATCTTGATCAGCTTCTCCCGCAGGGTGGTCAGCGACCACCGCTCCACCCCCTCGGGCAGCGCCAGCGTCCGCAGGAAGGTGCCGAGGTTGTAGGCGAGCGCGTGCAGCTGCAGCCGGACGGCGTTGGCGGCGAAGGAATGGCAGGACAGCCGGGTCCAGCGGACCGCCGCCTTGCCCTCCTTGATCCACTGCTCCGCCGTGCCGCGGTGGTTGTAGAAGGCGACCACACTCTCCGCCGGCCGCGTCAGGTTGGTCACGACGAACCCGACCCGCGGCAGGAGTTCGCCGGGGTGCCACTCGACCTTGGCCACCACCCGGCGCGGCTTGGTCCATGATCCGGCCCGGTAGCGGAAGCTCGCATGGAAGCGGCGCACCTCGTGCGGCGGGCGGCCGACCGGGCGACGGAGCAGGAAGCCGATGCTCTCCTGCAGCACCCGGTTGGCCGGCAGCCGGATCGCGTACTTGATGCCCTGGGTTTCGAGGAACTCGTAGACCTCCGGCCCGGCGAAGGCGGCATCCGCGCGGAAGTACAGGCGCTTCACCTTGCCCCGGTAGCGCGCCACCACCGGCTCCAGCACCGCGCGCCAGCCGTCGGCGCTATGCACGTTGCCCGGCCGCAGGGCGCACCGCTCCAGGTCGCCGAACTGATTGAACACGAAGAGCGGGTGGTAGCAGGTGCGGCCGAAGTGGCCGTTGTAGGCGCCGCCCTCCTGCTCGCCGTGGGTCGGGCTCTCGCTCGAATCCATATCGAGGATCACGATCCTCGGTTGATCCCGACTGTGGACGCGATCGATCCAGCGGCCGGGCAGATCGGCCAGCGCGGCGAGGTTCTCCGGTCGGGTCAGCCACTCGGTCTCGAAGCGGCCCATCTGGCTGGCGGAGGCGGCGGCCTCCCGGACGGCCCGGCCGCCCACCACCCAGCGCATCGCGGGATCGCGCCGCAGCCGCCCGGCGTCGTTCACGTCCTCGTAGCCGGCGAGCCGCCCGAACACGGCCTGGCGCAGCAGGCCGACCAGGGCGTGCCGGCCGTTCTTGCCGGTGCGCGCGTCCGCCAACGCGGTGCCCGCGGCGGCGGTCAGGCCCAGCGCGTCGTCGAGCTCGCGGTAGGCCAGCAGTCCCGCATCGGAGGTGATCGCGGCGCCGCGGAAGCGGAGCATCAGGCGGCGGTCGAAGTCGAGCCTCAGAGCACCGCCAGCCGATTCACCCGTCGGGTCCGCCATGGCCGTCCCACACGATGGAGGGTAAGTGGCTGGATTCTATGGAGAAGCCGGCGCGAGCGCACCACAAATCGGCGCTTCATCCGGGGAATGCGGGGTCCAGTGTGTCAGGCCTCCGCTCTTCATGGCGGACGGGTAGTGCCCGGACAGGCTGGCAGAAACGTCAAGCGACAGCTGAACCGCCGCGCGACCGGTTCAGCCGCTCCCGGCCCGCTCCGCGACGAAGTCCACGAAGGCCTGCACGCGCGGCATGCGCTGCCGGCCGGGGGCCATCACGGCCCAGACCGGCACCTCCTCCGAGACGTGCTCCGCCCCGAGCAGTGGCACCAGCCTGCCCGCCGCCAGGTCGCCGGCCACCAGGAACTCCGTCACGCGGACGACGCCGAGGCCAGCCAGCGCCATGTCCCGCAGCGCCTCGGCGCTGTCCGTGGTGGCGCGGCCGCGCACCGCCAGGGTGCGGATCCCGGCCGCCCCCGCCGCTGCCCCCGCACGGAACGGCCAGGCGGTGAGGCGCGCGAGCCCGTGCAGCACCAGGCAGTCGTGGTCCAACAGGTCCTCCGGCCGCCGCGGCGCGCCGCGGGG
>CADCTL010000166.1 GCA_902805625.1 uncultured Acetobacteraceae bacterium | reverse complement strand
CCCACCGGCAGCACCGTCACGAAGATCACGCTGAACGCGAACACGCTGGACGCGAAGACCAGCAGCACCAGCGGGATGCTGCACACGATGAAGGTGGAGGTGGGCGGGTGCTGCGACCTTTCTTGCTTCCTACCCTCCTGCCGGGAGTGGTGCTCCCCGTAGGAGATGCCCGACTTCACCGCGTCGAATTCGAGCATGTGGGGGAAATACTTGTTCCGGACGAACTCGAACGACGGGACGACCTTGTCTTGGCCACCGTTTCTCGCCTTCATGTCAAACATGTGCTGCAGGTCGAGGATGACCGATTGCCGCTGCAGGCGGACGGTCTTCCGGAGCGACAGGATGGCCGCCGGCAGCAGCACGCTGAGGCAGAGGGCCAGCCCCAGCACCATGAGATCGAAATCGGACATGTTCCGCACCTCCCCGCGACGGCCGAGGGCGTGACCGCCGCCGCGGTCCGTCCGCGGTCGCGGCGGGGCGCTGCCCGATCTCGCGGGCCGAGGTTGGGCGCGTCCCACGGCCGGGGCTGTGCGCCCCGTCACAGGGGGGGCGGGCGTCCGCCGCGATGGGGGCAGTCCGAGGTGTTTCCACGATCCCGGCGGGCAATGCCGCCGGCGCGCGGCGAGCGGGCGTTGGGCGGCCCCGGAAGCGGATCGGCCGCCGCGCTCGCTTGCCGGCGCCGGGTCGTTGCGGCAAGCCCGCGCGCCATGGAGCCCACCCGCCTCTTCCTCATCCGCCACGCCCTCGTCGAGCCCAGCGCCCGCGCCATGCTCTACGGCGCCATGGACGTTTCCCTCTGCGACACCGCCTTGCGCGAGGAGGCGGCGCTGCACCGCTGGCTGGCGTACCGCCTGCCGCAACCGGCGCATTGGGTCGTGTCCGGCCTGTCGCGCACCCGCGCCACCGCCGCCGCCGTCTTCGCCGCCGGCTACCCCGAAGCCGAACTGGCCGAGGAGCCCGACCTCGCCGAGCAGCACCTGGGGGAGTGGCAGGGCCTGGCGCACGAGGCGCTGGCCGAGCGGCTGCGCCACGCGCCGCACCCCTTCTGGCCGCACGGCGCCGAGGAGGAGCCGCCCGGCGGCGAGAGCTTCGCCCACGTGCGCGCCCGCGTCGGGCCGGTGATCGAGCGGCTGGCGGACCGGCACGCGGGCGAGGACGTCGTCGTGGTGGCGCATGGCGGCTCCATCCGCGCCGCGGTGGCGCACGCGCTGGACCTGTCGGCGCACCAAGCCTTCGGCTTCTCCGTCCGCAACCTCGGCCTGACCCGGCTGGAGCGGCACGGCGCCGATTGGCGGGTGGCGTCGGTGAACGAGGAGCCCTGGACGCCGCCCGCCTGATCCGACGGGCTTGGAAGCCCCGGCGCTTGCAGGTAGCTTCGCCCCCGATACGGGACTGCTTCAGGGGGTGTGGATGCGCCGTCGCTTGATCGGGTTGGGCTTGGCGCTGGCGGCGCTCGCGGGGTGCTCGGGCGGCGTGCCGCGCGCCGGCGAGGAGCAGGCGCTGGTGGACCGCGCCACGCTCGCCGTCAACGATGTCTTCGGCAACGGCAACGACCGGCTCAACGCCGCCCGCCTGCTGCGCCGGGCCCGCGCCGTCGTGGTCTGCCCGCGCATCTTCAAGGCCGGCTTCATCGTCGGCGGCGAGGGCGGCGGCTGCGTGCTGGTGGGGCGCGACGCCGCCGGCTCCTGGTCGTCGCCGGCCTTCTACTCGATCGGGTCGGGCTCCTTCGGCTTCCAGGCGGGCATCCAGGACCTCCAGATCGTCATGCTCGTCATGAACGACCGGGCGCTGACCGCGGTGCTGGACAACCAGCTCAAGTTCGGCGCCGACGCGTCGCTGGCGGTGGCCACGCTCGGCGGCTCGGTGGAAGCGAGCACCACGGCGGCGGTGGGCGCCGACATCCTCGCCTTCGCCCGCGCCCGCGGCCTCTACGCCGGCCTCACCCTGGAAGGGTCCTTGCTGGCGGCGCGCAGCGAGTGGAACCGCTCCTACTACCGGCAGGACGTGTCGCCGCGGCAGATCGCGGTGGGCATGCAAGCGCACAACCCGGGCGCCGACCCGCTGCGCGCCGCGCTGCTGCGCTACGGCAGCGGCGGCGGCGCGGCGGCGGCCGTCGCTCCGCCGCCTCCGGCCTATTCGGGGCCGACGGGCGGCGGCGCGGACGGCCTGCCGCCGGTGGCGGGCAACACGCTCGGCAGCGGGCCGATGCGCGGCGGGGCCGTGGAGCGCACGCCGCTGCCGCCGATGCGCTGAACGCACGCGCCGCCGCCGGGGCGGAGAGGGAGGAACGGGAATGGTGGAAACGCGACGCCGCACGGGCCGCCGGGCGCTGCTGCTGGGCAGCGGCCTCGCCGCCGGCCTCCTTCCACCCGGCCTCCGATCGGCCGGGGCGCAGCAGGAGTCCTTCCCGTCCCGACCCGTCCGCATCGTCGTGCCGTTCCCGGCCGGCGGCACCACGGACCTGCTGGCGCGGCTCTTCGCGCAGCGGCTGAGCGAAACGCTCGGGCAGACGGCGGTGGTGGAGAACCGCGGCGGCGGCGGCGGCTCCATCGGCGCCGACGTGGTGGCCAAGGCCCAGCCGGACGGCCACACCCTGCTGTTCCACAACCTGACCTTCTCCACCACCACGGCGGCGCTGGAGTTCGCCGGCCGCGCGCCGCACTCGGTGGAGCGCGACTTCGCGCCGATCACCATGGGCGCCAACGTGCCGCTGATGCTGCTGGCGAGCCCCGCCGTGCCGGCGCGCGACCTTTCGGAGTTCGTGGCGCACGCCAAGGGGCGGACGGACCTGTTCTACGGCTCCACCGGGCCGGGCAGCACGATGAACCTCGTGGGCGAGATCCTGAAGCGCGACGCCGGCATCCGGATGGAACACATCCCCTTCCGCGGCGCCGCGCCGCTGGTGCAGGACATGCTGGCGGGCCGCATCCAGTTCGGCGGCGACCAGCTCTCCTCCTCGCTCGGCCACATCCGCAACGGCGCGCTCCGGCCCTTGGCGACCATCGCCGCGCGGCGCGCCGGGCTGCTGCCGGAGGTGCCGACGGCGCGGGAGCAGGGCTTCCCCAACATCGAGCTGCTGGGCTGGAACGGCTTCTTCGCCCCCGCCGCCACGCCGGCGCCGGTGCTGGAGCGCCTGCACCGGGAGCTGACGGCCGCCGCCCGCCACCCGGACGTCGCGCGCCGCATAAACGAGCTGGGCGCGGAGCCGGGCGGCAACAGCGCCGCCGAGTTCGGCGCCGCGGTGCGCGACCAGCTCGCCAAGGTGCGGCCGCTGGTGGCGGAGCTGCGCATGCAGGTGGAGTAGCGGCCACCGTGCTGCTGTTCCTCTACGGCACGCTGCTGGACCCGCGGGTGCTGGCGCGGCAGTCGGGGGAACGGGGGCTGGCGCGGCGGCTGCGCCCGGCGCGGCTGGAGGGCTACGCCCGCGCCGAACTGCGCGGCACGCCCTACCCGACGCTGGTGCGGCGGCCCGGCGCGAGGCCGCCGGGCGCGGTGCTGCGCGCCGGGCCGGCGGCGCGGCGGCGGCTGGCGGCCTACGAGGGGGCGCAGTACCGGCTGGTGCCGGTGCGGGTGGAGACGCGGCGCGGCCCGGTGCGGGCAAGGGCCTGGATGGCGGCGCGGTGGCGGGCAGCGCTTGGCGAAGGCGGATCGGTGCCGCGGGACTGGAGCGACGGAGGTCGCTTTCCCGAACCGTCGCGCAGAGCCGAGCGGCTCTCAGAAACCAAGGATCTGTAGGCGGACTCGCCACGCGGCGCCCGCGTCCCCCGCTGGATGGAGCCTGCCTGACGATGGCCCCGCCCGCCGCCCCTGAACCATTCGCCCGAAACGCCGCCGGCCTCGCCCGCTTCATCGCCGCACGCCCGGCCTTGCTCGAACCGCTGCGCGCCGTGGCGGCGCTCGGGTTGCCGGACGCCTGGATCGGCGCCGGCTTCCTCCGCAACCCGGTCTGGGACGCGCTCGCCGGCTTCGCCCCCGGCACCAACCCGCCCGGCGACGTCGATGTGGTCTGGTTCGACCCCGCCCGGACCACCCCCGCCGAGGACGCGGCCGTCGAGGCGCAACTCCGCGCGGCCCGTCCCGGCATCCCGTGGTCCGTCCGCAACCAAGCGCGCATGGCGACGCGCAACGGCGACGCGCCCTACGCCGACACCCTCGACGCCATGGCCCGCTGGCCGGACACCGCGACGGCGGTGGCGGCGAGGCTCGGCCCCGGAGGCGCGGTGGAGGTGGCGGCGCCCTGGGGCGTGGGCGACCTCCTCGCCGGCGTCGTCAGGCCGACGCCCGCCTTCGCGGCCGACCCCGCGCGGCGCGAGGTGTTCGCACGCCGGATCGCCATGAAAGGGTGGCTCCGGCGCTGGCCGGGGCTGCGGGTCGTCCACCAGCCGCCTTCGGGCTGACCGGTGGACGCCTTGGCCGCGGTCCCGGATGGCGGCGCGCGGACAACGCCCTCAGGCGGCCAGTCCCAGCGCGTCCGGCACCGCCCCGGTGGGGGCGTCGATGGATGGCACCCCGGTGAGGACCGCGCAGCCCATCGCCGTGAGGCGCCCCCCGAGCGAAGCCGCCAAGCCGGCGACCGCCCGGTTCTCCGGCGCGAACAGGAACACCGCCGCCTCCGCGCCCTCCGCGAAGGCCAGCGCCACGGCCCGCGCGGCGAGCCGCCGCCCGAGCCCCTCGCGCCGGTGGTAGGGGTGGACGGACACCGCCACCTCCACCGTCCGCGGCGCGTCCACCACGGGGTGCGCTTCCGCGATCCCGATGAGGCGCCCATCCGCGTCCGCCGCCCCGACGAGCACCGTGCGGCCGGGGTCCAGCCGCGCGACGTACCCGGCGATCGCGCCGTCGTCGGCGGGCGACAGGAAGCGCTTGCGCCGGTCCGCCGAACCGAGCGCCAGGAGGTGGCGCTGCACCTCCGGCAGGTCGCGCCGGCCGAGGCGGCGGACGGCCGGCGCCGCCGCGGCGATCAAGCCCGCCACCGCCACCTCGCCGCCTCGGCCGAGATCTCGTGCCGGTTCGGGCCGAGGTCCTTCAGCGTCCGCTCGTCCAGCGCCGCCAGCGCCCGCAGGTCGCGCGCGCGGCCGAGCCAGGCCGAGAAGGCGTGCCGGGCCCGCGCAAGGGGATTCGGGCGCGCGCCGCCCGTGTCCGAGTCGATGGCCATGGTCGTGTGCTCCTTTGGGTGCGCCCGAGTGGGGAGGACCCGCAGCGGCCGGGGCGCACCGGCCGGGGCCGCGGCGGGCCGTGTTCGGTCAGGGCCGCGCTTCGATCACCATGTTGAAGGGCGTCTCCGCGGCGACGCGGACGCGGGAGAACCCGGCCTCGCGCAGCACCGCCTGGAGCCGCGCCGGGCCGGCCTGGGCGCCGAGCGCGGGGCCGTCCGGCGCCTGGTCCAGCGCCACCGGCGTGCAGATCATGGTGGACGCGGCGTAGTACACCCGCCCGACCGGGTTCATGTTGTCCTCCAGCCGGTCGCCCGCGCGGGGCTCCACCGCCATGAAGGTCCCGCCCGTGGCGAGCGCCGCGCGGACGTGCCGCGCCACGCCCACCGGGTCGCCCATGTCGTGCAGCGCGTCGAAGCAGGCGACGAGGTCGTACTGGCCGCTGCCAGGGAAGTCGGCCGCGCCCGCGGCCTCGAAGCTCGTGTTCGCGGCGACGCCCGCCCGCGCCGCCGCGTCGCGCGCGCAGGCGACGGAGGCGGCGTGGTAGTCGAAGCCGTGGAACCGGGAGCGCGGGAAGGCCTGCGCCATCAGGATGGCGGACGCGCCGTGGCCGCAGCCGACGTCGGCCACCAGCGCGCCGCGCTCCAGCTTCGCCACGACGCCGTCCAGCGCCGGCAGCCAGCTCTCCACCAGGTGCGCCGCGTAGCCCGGCCGGAAGAACCGCTCGATGCCGCTGAACAGGCAGGCGCAGCGTCCGTGGTAGCCGGCGCCGCGCCCGTCGCCGCGGAAGGCGCGCGCCACGGCGGGGACGTCGAGCGTGTTGGCGTAGGCCACCTCGAAGGCGCCGAGCATGAAGGCCGGGCTGTCGGAACGGGCGAAGACCATGGCCTGCTCCGGCGTCATGCTGAAGCGACCGGAGGCGGCGTCGTGCTCGACGTAGCCCGCGGCGGCGTGCGCCGAAAGCCATTCGCGCAGGAGGCGCTCCTGCGCGCCGGTGCGGCGGGCCAGCGCGGCGGGCGTCACCGGGCCGGCCTCCGCCAGCGCCGCGTACAGGCCGAGCTCGTCGCCGATGCGGACCAGCGGCAGGATGTAGACGGCGCCGAGGTCGCCGAGCATCCGGCCGACGAGCGCGTCCAGCCGGTCGGGATCGGGGGCCGCAGGCGCGGGCGCGGCGGTCGCGGCGTCGAGAACGGCGGTGCTCATGCTGGGTCTCCTCTTCGGTGCCGGACCCGTTAACCGGGCGCGGCGGTTGGTCCGGATCACGCCGGGACGTGCCGTTCGCGTCGGGGCGCCCATACGGCGGACGCCAGGGCGTCGGCTGTGCGCCGCCGCACACCTCGCCACAGCCGCCGCCGCGCCGCGCTCCGCAACCGGCGCGCGCGCTCGCGGTAGAAATCGAGGTCCAACGAGCCGTCGTCGTGGCGGCGGACTCCGATGTTGCCTGCTGCGCCAGCCATGGAGCGCTCCCTTTGCTCGCCCGGGGCCGGTCCCGGGCGCGGCGCCGACACTGCCAGGGCGCGGCGGGGGCCGCTTGAAGGCCGCCCCGGTTTTTCCTTGAGATGCCGTCCATTTTCGCCCGACCCTGTCCCGCCGGCGCCGCGCGGGGCGCCTTCCGGGGCACGGGGTCAGGGCGATGCGCTTCCACTTCGGCGATTGCGTCCTCGACGCGGATCGGCGCGAACTGCGCCGCGCGGGCGGGTCCGTCGCGGTGGAGCCGCAGGTCTTCGACCTGCTGCTGCACCTCGTCCGCAACCGCGAGCACGTCGTGTCCAAGGACGAGCTCCTGGACGCCGTGTGGAACGGACGGATCGTCTCGGAGTCCACGCTGAGCAGCCGCATCAACGCCGCGCGCCGGGCGGTGGGCGACGGCGGCGCCGAGCAAGGGCTGATCCGCACTTTGGCGCGCCGGGGCTTCCGCTTCGTCGGATCGGTGCGGGAGGAGGAAGGCGGGCCCGGCACCGCGGCCGCGGGCGGAGCGGCCGGGGCCGCCGCGCCGACACCGCCGCCGCAAGAGGTCGTCTTCTGCCGCGCCGCAGACGGCGTGACCCTCGCGGCCGCCTCCATCGGCGAGGGTCCGGTGACGCTGGTGAAGACCGCCAACTGGCTCACGCACCTGGAGCACGATTGGCGCAGCCCGTTCTGGTCGCACCTGCTGCGCCGCCTCGCGCACGGGCGGCGCCTGGTCCGCTACGACGCGCGCGGCAGCGGGCTGTCGGACCGGCGCGTCGCCGACATCTCCTTCGGCGCTTACCTGCGCGACCTGGAGTCGGTGGTGGACAGCTTCGGCCTCGGCCGCTTCGCCCTGTTCGGCCCCTCGCAAGGCGCCGCGGTCGCCGCCGCCTACGCCGCCCTGCACCCGGACCGCGTGTCGCGGCTCGTCCTGCTCGGCGCCTACGCGCAGGGCCGGAACCGGCGCGGGTCGGAGGAGGAGCGGGACGTGGCGCGGGCCTTCGCCGCGCTGATCCGCCGCGGTTGGGGCGACGAGCGATCCGCCTTCATGCGCGCCTACTATTCCCTGTATTTCCCGGGCGCCGCGCCCGAGCAGCTCCGCGGCTGGGCGGAGATGCAGCGCCTGTCGGCCTCGCCCGAGGACGCGATGCGCATCCGACTGGCCTGCGACGACATCGACGTGCTCGACCTGTTGCCGCGGGTGCGGGCGCCCACGCTGGTCCTGCACTGCCGCGGCGACAACGTGGTGCCGCTCGACCAAGGGCGCCGCATCGCCGCGGCGATCCCCGGCGCCAGGCTCGTGGTGCTCGAAAGCGACAACCACGTCGTGCTCCCGGGCGAGCCGGAATGGCCGCGTTTCCTCGCGGAGGTGGAGGGCTTCCTGGCGGCTTGAGCCCGGTGCCCCGGGCGGGGCCGCTCCGCCGTCGGGGTTGCCGCGGCGGCGGGCGGCCCTAGCCTGCGCGCCGCGCCGTCAAGGGAGTCCGATCATGCCGCACCCGCCGCCCGCGGAACCGGGGATGCGCGAGGAGGAGGTGGACACGCCCGCCCTCCTGCTCGACCTCGACAGCTTCGAGCACAACCTGGACCGCATGGCGGCGCTGCTGGAGCCCACCGGCGCCCGGCTGCGCGCCCACGCCAAGACGCACAAGTCGCCCGTGGTCGCGCGCTTGCAGATGGCGCGCGGCGCGGTCGGCCAGTGCGTGCAGAAGGTGGCGGAGGCGGAGGCCCTCGCCTGGGGCGGCGTGCCCGACATCCTGGTCAGCAACGAGGTGGTGGGGGCGCGCAAGCTGGCGCGCTTGGCGGCGCTTACGCGCATCGCCCGCGTCGCGGTCTGCGCCGACGACGCCGCGCAGGTGGCGGCTTACGAGGCCGCGGCGGAGGCGGCTGGCGTCCGCCTCGACGTGCTGGTGGAGATCGACGTGGGCGCCGGGCGCTGCGGCGTGGAGCCCGGGCCGCCGGCCGTGGCCCTGGCGGAGCGGATCGCCGGCAGCCGCCACCTGCGCTTCGGTGGGCTCCAGGCCTACCACGGCGGCGCCCAGCACCGCCGCGCGCCGGCCGAGCGGGAAGCCGCGGTCGGCGCCGCGGTGGAGGGGACGCGCCGCACGGTGGAGCAGCTCCGCCAGCGCGGGTTGGCGTGCGGCATCGTCGGCGGCGCCGGCACCGGCACCTTCGCGTTGGAGGCCGGCAGCGGCGTGTTCACCGAGATCCAGGCCGGCTCCTACGCCTTCATGGACGGCGACTACGCCCGCAACGAGGCGCCGCCGCCCTTCCGCCAATCGCTCTTCGTGCTGGCGACGGTGATGAGCCGCGCGGTGCCGGGCGTCGCGGTGGTGGACGCCGGGCACAAGGCGGTGGCGGTGGACTCCGGCCTGCCCTCCGTGTGGGGGCGGCCGGGGCTGCGCTGCACCGGCGCCTCCGACGAGCACGGCAGCTTGCGGATCGAGCACGGCGAAGCGCCGGCGCTCGGCGAGAAGCTGCGGCTCGTGCCGGGCCACTGCGACCCGACCGTGGACCGCCACGATTGGTACGTCGGCGTCCGGAACGGCCGGGTGGAGTGCCTGTGGCCGGTCGCCGCGCGTGGCGGGATGGCCTGAGATCCCGCTTGAGAAGGGGCCGGAAGCACTGCTACCCGGGGGCGCCGCGATGATCGGCCAGCCGGATGCCGCGGGGCCGCGCCACTTTCAAACGGCCACCGAGCCGCGCCCGCCTCCGGGTGCCCTACCGCCGCCCCTTTCGCGCCGGGGCGGCCGTATGCTGGCTCCCGCGCGCCGCTTGGGCGCCGCGCACCACCGCGCCCCGGCCGACGTCGCCCTGCTCCAGCCGCACGGTGCGCCGCAGGACGCCGGCTTGCGGCGCCATGGCCTGCCGCGGCGCGGCCCCGGTCCGGGACGTGGAGCGGGTACCCGCGGCGAGCCTGACGGTGGCGAGGCGGGCGGCGGCTGGCCTGACGGTCCGGGACGCCAACCGGAACGAGGCGGCCTGCGCGGCGCGCGCCAGCAGGCCCGGCGTGGCGCCCCGCGCCATCACGGGCCCGTCGTCGCCGCGCGGCGCCACGCCCATGGCGGCGAAGCCGCGGTCGAGGATCGTCATCATGTGGCGGTCGCGCTCGCGCCCGGTGCGGCCGCCGAACACGGCCGCCACCAGCCGCACCCCGTCGCGCTGGGCGCTGGCCACCAGGTTGAAGCCGCTGTCGTTGACGTAGCCGGTCTTGATGC
The DNA here is from genome assembly GCA_902805625.1 of uncultured Acetobacteraceae bacterium. Classification (GTDB taxonomy): domain Bacteria; phylum Pseudomonadota; class Alphaproteobacteria; order Acetobacterales; family Acetobacteraceae; genus Craurococcus. The sequence goes on along the minus strand of CADCTL010000166.1, from coordinate 42,085 downwards.
CGTCCGTGCCCTCGTACTCGTTGAGGAGCCGGTTGTGGTTCCAATGGGTCCGGCCGCGGAACACAAAGTGCGGGGTCGAGAAGTAGGAAAAGCGCTCCGGGAACTCGTGCATCAAACGCCGGCCGAGCTGGGCCATGTCCCGCGCGGTGGTCACTTGGTCGAGGTCCGGCAGGCCGGAGGCGTTGCGGAAGGTGGTGCGCGTCATGCCGAGCGCCCGGGCCTTCAGGGTCATCATCTGGGCGAAGCGGTATTCGCTGCCGCCGCCGAGGAACTCGCCGAGCGCCGCCGCGGCGTCGTTGGCGGACTTGGTGACGAGGGCGAGGATCGCCTCCTCGACCGTCAGCGTCATCCCGGCGGCGAGGCCGAGCCGCGAGGGCGGCATGGAAGCGGCGTCGGCCGAGACCCGGATGGGGGAGTGGAGGGCGATGCGGCCGTCCCGCAGGGCCTCGAAGGCCATGTAGACGGTCATCATCTTGGTCAAGGAGGCGGGGTAGCGCTGCTCGTCCGGACTGGCCGACATGAGCACATTGCCGCTCTGCGCGTCGGCCACGATCGCGGCGTAGCGATCACTACCGATCTGCGCCTGCGCCGTTCCCGGAGCGGCCATGCCGTGGACGAAACATACAATCGCCAGGGCCGCGATGGCCCGTACGCGCGTTCCTGCGCTGCTCGCTGACATGCGGCCCCCCGATACGAGGCCCGCCCCCCCGGCTGCCTTCATATCTCCAGGCATCCTATTGGAAGGCGAAGCCCATTGTCACCATGAACCGAATAGGAACTATCGGTTTCGTAAAGATTGCTGCCGGCGCAGCGCGCCCGGAATCCCGCCGCGGCGCTTTTTTGTGCATTGCAAAAACCTTCTTCGAGGCGGTGGACATGGGCGTTCAAGACACCCATATTGCAGTGCAGCAAATCGGCCGGCTCGTGTCCCATCTCCGTCGGTCGGGCTATCTCGTTCAGGAGGATGGAAACATGTCGGGTGTGTTGGAGACGAAGGCGGGCGACGCGGCCAAGGTGGCGGACGTCAAGAAGCTAGTGGGCGAAACGGCGCAGGCCAGCGCCGCTTATGGCCGGATGCTGGCGGACGAGCGCGCGACCGGCGCGCGGGCAGCGGCGGAGAAGAACATGGACCAGGTGAACCGCGCCGGCGAGAACATGTTCAAGGCCGCTGAGGGAGTCGCGGCGTTCGGCCGCGGCAACGTCGAGGCCTTGGCCAAGGCGACCCAGGCCTATGTGTCGGGCGTGCAGGACCTGAACCGGCAGACCATGGCGATGGTGCAGGGGCTGACGGACCAGGCGCTCGAAGGCGCCAAGGCGCTCAGTGGCGTCCGCAGCCTCAAGGAAGCGGCTGAGATCCAGGCGAACCTCACCCGCAAGGCCTTCGAGCGGACCATCAACGACGCCACGAAGCTGCAAGAGACCGCCCTCAAGGTGGCCGAGCAGTCTTTCGCGCCGTTGTCCGCGCGCGTGACTTTGGCGGTCGAGAAGATGGGCCGCCCGATCGGCGCCTGAGGAAAACGGCGCGCCGCCCCGCCGCCCGGCGAAAACCGGGCGGGTGGCGGCGGGCACTGGGCGTGAGCCCAAGGCCCGGTCGGGCCCTTGTTCCGCGTGGCGGAAGGGGGCCGGACCGGGCCATCTTAATTCCCCGCCTTTCCGCGGCGGGGCGGTTAATTCCGAGCGACCCCTTCCCATATGCCCGTCCGGCGAGAGGGGGCCACTTCACCTCGGCCCCCCCTCTCGATATCCTTCACGTGCACAGTGGCGGCCGTCGCTTCGCAGCCTGCGGAAGGGTGCGCCTCGCCGACCGGGGATCCCATGAGCGATCGAGACAAGTGGCCGAACGGGGGCAACACGCCGGGCGACACCACCCCTAACACGGGCGTGGTCGTCAAGGCGCGCCCGCGAACCAAAAAGCCGTCCATGTACAAAGTGCTCATGCTGAATGACGACTACACTCCCATGGAGTTCGTCGTTCACGTGCTGGAGCGGTTCTTCCAAAAGAACCGCGAGGAGGCGACCCGCATCATGCTGCACGTGCACCGGCGCGGCGTAGGGGTGTGCGGCGTCTACACCTACGAGGTCGCCGAAACCAAGGTGACGCAGGTCATGGATTTGGCTCGGCAGAACCAGCACCCTCTGCAGTGCACGATCGAGAAGGAATGATCCCCTCTCCGGCGCGAAAACCGCTTCAATGCGGTTCCGCACCGATGTGGAGGGCGGGACGGCGTGCCGTTGCTTGGCGGTGCCTGTCGGAGACCTACAACATGGCCCAGGGTGGATACCGGAAACCTCTCGTGCGTCCGAACGCTTTCGGACCAGGGGCCTGATTTGGGAGCGTTCTGAGCATGCTTTCACGAAACCTCGAACAGACGCTCCACCGCGCGCTCGGCCTCGCCAATGAGCGCCGGCACGAGTACGCGACCCTCGAGCACCTCCTCCTCGCGCTGACGGACGACGGCGACGCGACCAACGTGCTACGGGCCTGCGGCGTGGACGTCGAGAAACTGAAGCGCGATCTCACCGAGTTCCTGGACAAGGATCTCGCCGGGCTGGTGGCGGAACGGTCGGGCGATCCAAAGCCCACCGCCGGCTTCCAGCGGGTGGTCCAGCGCGCGGCGATCCACGTGCAGTCCTCTGGCCGGGATGAGGTGACGGGCGCGAATGTGCTCGTCGCCCTGTTCAGCGAGCGCGAGAGCCACGCCGTGTACTTCCTGCAGTTGCAGGACATGACGCGGCTGGACGCGGTGAACTTCATCGCCCACGGCATCGCCAAGGCGCCAGGCCGCTCGCAGGCCCGCCCCGTGCAGGGCTCCTCGAACTCGGAAGAGCCCGAGAAGGAAGAGAAGCCCCGCTCCGGCCGCGGCCAGGACGCGCTGTCCAACTACTGCGTGAATCTGAACAAGAAGGCGCAGCAGGGCCGCATCGACCCGCTGATCGGGCGCGACTCGGAGATCGAGCGCACCATTCAGATCTTGTGCCGCCGGACCAAGAACAACCCGCTCTACGTGGGCGATCCCGGCGTCGGCAAGACCGCCATCGCCGAGGGCTTGGCCAAGCGCATCATCGAGGGCGACGTGCCCGACGTGCTGCTCAAGTCCACCATCTTCGCGCTCGACATGGGCAGCCTGCTCGCCGGCACGCGCTACCGCGGCGACTTCGAGGAGCGGCTGAAGGCGGTGGTGACGGAGCTGGAGAATCAGCCCGGCTCCATCCTCTTCATCGACGAGATCCACACCGTGATCGGCGCCGGCGCGACCAGCGGCGGGGCGATGGACGCGTCCAACCTGCTGAAGCCGGCGCTGGCCCAGGGCACCCTGCGCTGCATCGGGTCCACGACTTACAAAGAGTACCGCAACTACTTCGAGAAGGACCGGGCGTTGGTCCGGCGCTTCCAGAAGATCGACGTGAACGAGCCGTCGGTCGAGGACGCGATCAAGATCCTCCAGGGCCTCAAGACGAACTACGAGCGGCACCACAAGGTCCGCTACACGCCGGAGGCCATCAAGGCGGCGGTGGAGCTCTCGGCCAAGTACATCCACGACCGCAAGCTGCCGGACAAGGCGATCGACGTCATCGACGAGGTCGGCGCCTCCCGCATGCTGCTGCCGGAGAACCGCCGTCGGAAGACCGTGACGTTGAAGGACGTGGAGGAGATCGTCGCCAAGATCGCGCGCATCCCCCCCAAGAGCGTGTCCAACGACGACAAGGAAACGCTCCGGACCCTCGACCGCGACCTCAAGTCCATGGTGTTCGGCCAGGACCAGGCGATCGAGGCGCTGTCGGCGGCGATCAAGCTCTCGCGCGCCGGCCTCCGCGACATGGAGAAGCCGATTGGCAACTACCTGTTCAGCGGCCCGACCGGCGTGGGCAAGACGGAGGTGGCGAAGCAGCTCGCCAAGACGCTCGGCATCGAGCTGGTCCGCTTCGACATGTCGGAGTACATGGAGCGGCACAGCATCTCCCGCCTGATCGGCGCGCCCCCGGGCTACGTGGGCTTCGACCAAGGCGGGTTGCTGACGGATGCCATCGACCAGCACCCGCACGCGGTGCTGTTGCTGGACGAGATCGAGAAAGCCCACCTCGACCTGTACAACATCCTGTTGCAGGTGATGGACCACGGGAAGCTCACCGACCACAACGGCAAGTCGGTTGATTTCCGCAACGTCATCCTCATCATGACCACCAACGCGGGCGCGGCCGACATGGCCAAGGAGGCCATCGGTTTCGGTCGCACGGCGCGGACGGGCGAGGATGAGGAAGCCATCAAGCGCATGTTCACGCCGGAGTTCCGCAACCGGTTGGACGCGGTGGTGCCCTTCTCCGGGCTGACGCCGGAGATCGTGGGCCGCGTGGTCGAGAAGTTCGTCATGCAACTCGAAGCGCAACTCGCCGACCGCAACGTGACCATCGAGCTGTCCTCGGCCGCCAAGGAGTGGCTGGCCGAGCGGGGCTACGAGCCGCTCTACGGCGCCCGGCCGCTGGCACGCGTGATCCAGGAGCACGTGAAGAAGCCGCTCGCGGAGGAACTGCTCTTCGGCAAGCTCTCCAAGGGCGGGGCGGTGAAGGTGGGCTTGCGGGACGGCGCGCTGTCCTTCGAGTACATCGAGGCCGCGCCGCCGGCCCTGCCAAAGCCCGAGGAGGGCGACGGCGAGGCGGAGCGGGAGCCGGAGACCATCGAGTAGGGTCCTGCGCCCGCGCAGGATGGCATGATCGAACGGGCGCGGTCCGCGAGGGCCGCGCCCGTTTCGCGTGAGGAGAAGGACGCGCCATGACCGCCGACACCCGCATCGAGGATTGGGACGCCTACAGCGCCGGCCTGCGCGACCGCGGACGGGAGCTGACGGCGCTGCACCCCGAACTGATGAAGGGCTTCGGCGCGCTCAGCCGCGGCGCCGCCACCACGAAGCACCTCGACGCCAAGACGCGCGAACTGATCGCCCTTGCGGTGTCCGTCACCACCCGCTGCGAGGGCTGCATCGACGCCCACACGCGCAAGGCCAAGGCGGCGGGCGCGACGAAGGAGGAGATCGCCGAGGCGCTCGGCGTCGCCATCGCCCTCAACGCCGGGGCCGCGCTGACCTACAGCCTGCATGTGCTGGACGCGGTGGATGGGGCAGGGCAGGGCGGCTGAAGTGGGGCGGCGTCCCGTCGCTCCATCTCCACCCTGACTCTCCGGACCCTAAGCCCTGGCGTGGGCCGCTCGCACCCGCGCCACGAACGCCGCTAGGTCTTCCAACACGGGCGCGCGCTCCAGGCCGAGCGCGCGCAGCGGCGCGGCGAAGGCGGCCACGATGCCGATGTGGCCGAGGCCCGGGTACACGCGCAGTTCCGGCGCGCCGCCGGTTGCGCGGAGGCGTTCGGCGAGGCGGACCGAATGGAACGGGCCGACCGTCCTGTCGGCATCGCCGTGCAACAGCAGCGCCGGCGGCGCGCCGGCGAGCGCGGCGTCGGAGGGCGCGGCGTCCAAGCGCCCGCCCGGCGCGGGCGCGAAGATCGTGGCGAGCGGTTCGTCCCGCGGCGTCCAATCGAAGGGGCCCGCGAGGGCGATGCAGCCGGCCAGCGCGTTCCGGCCGCCGGGCGTTCCGACCGCGTCCAGCCACCGCGGATCGTAGGCCAGCGCCGCCGCGGTGTAGGCGCCGGCGGAGTGGCCCATGGCGAAGCAGGCCTCCTGCGGCGCGCCGGCGGCCCGCCCGCGCTCGCCGCGCAGCCACGCCACCGCGAGGGCGCCGTCCTCCAGGAAATCCGGCCAGCGCGCTTCGGGGTACAGGCGGTAGTCCGGGACGGCCACGGCCATGCCGCGCGACGTCAACGCTTGGGCCAGGAAGGGATAGTTTTCGCGGCTGCCCTGCCGCCAGTTGCCGCCGTAGAAGAAGACGACGAGCGGCGTGTCCGCCCCGGCTTCCGCCGGGAGGTACAGGTCGAGTCGCTGCCGCGGCAGCGTCCCATAGGGCAGATCGGCGATCCGCTTGTAGCCGCCAGGCGTGAGGACGTTGGCCAAGCCGGCCGGGCTGCAACCGCAACAAGCGGCCGGGAGGGCCGCCAGCAACGCGCGACGCCCCGCCCTCGCGCCCGCAAGCCTCAGATGAACTGCCCCCGCAAGAAGCCCAGGGCCGGCAGGGGAGTCCACTTGCGCGGCAGGTCGGCGCGGCGGATCGGCGCCACGCTGTAGTGCGGCACCGGCTGGCGGGACCGCCGGAGGAAGTCCTCGTAGGCGCGCACCTGCTGCGCGCGCCAAGCCCTGTCTTCCAACGCCGCCTGCCGGCTGCGGTAGATGTCCGCGACGCGATTTGTGCGCCCCACCGTGGCGACGACAGCCCAGAGCGTGTCGTCTTCCCTGCCGAGGCTGACGAGATCCGGCACGCCCCTTGGATCGCAAATGCCGGGCGGTGCCGTCAAGCGCGCCGAGCGCGATAAACCCCGACGGGCCGCGATCACTCCTCGGCCAGCCCCTTCCGCGCCTCCTCCAGGGCCGCCCGTTCCGCCTCGTCCAGCCGCGGGTAGTGCAGGTCCAACCCCTCCAGGGCCTCCGACAGGGCCACCGACACCGCCAGCCGCGCGAAGCCCTTGCTGTCCGCCGGGATGACGTGCCAGGGCGCGTGCGGCGCGGCGGTGGCGCGGATCGCCGCCTCGTAGGCCTCTTGGTAGTCGTCCCAGCGGCGCCGTTCCGCCACGTCGCCGGCGTTGAACTTCCAATTCTTCTCCGGTTCCTCGATGCGGGCCAGGAAGCGGCGGCGCTGCTCGTCCTTGCCGACGTGCAGGAAGAATTTGAGGATCAGCACGCCCTGCCGCGCGAGGTAGCGCTCGAAGGCGGCGATGTCCTCCAGCCGCTCGTCGATCAGCCGCTTCCGGGCCCGCAGTTCCTGCGGCAGCTTCTGCTTGTCCAGGATCTCCGGGTGGACGCGGGCGATCAGCACCTCCTCGTACCAGGAGCGGTTGTGGATGCCGATCATCCCGCGCGCCGGCAGGTTGACCACGTGCCGCCACAGGAAATCGTGGTCCAGCTCCAGGGTGCTCGGCGCCTTGAAGCTCGTGACGTGGCAACCCTGCGGGTTGAGGCCGCTGAACACGTGCTTGATGGCGCCGTCCTTGCCCGCCGCGTCCATGGCCTGGAAGATGCAAAGCACGCTCCAGCGGTCCTGCGCGTAAAGCCGATCCTGGATGTCCGACAGCCGCTCGACCCCTTCGTGGAGCAGCGCCGCGATCTCCTGCTTGTCCGCGTCCAGGCCTGCCGTGTCGTCGGTCGCGTACCGCTTGAGGCGGAAATCCCCGCCGTCCTCGACCCGGTAGCGTTTCACCAGCTTGCGCCGCTGCTTCGCGTCCAATCGGTCCTCCATCTTTGGCTTGCCCGCCCGGCGACGACCGCTTCTCGTCGCCAGGTCGCTAACGACTCCGGGCCGCGACGGAGTTCCCGCGCTCGAATCCGGCGCGGTGCGGCACGGCCAAGGCCGCCGGCGCGTTCCGGGGCGTCGAGGCGAACCCCGTCCGCGCGGCGGCACCGGGGGTCCTCGTCCGGGGCGTGACGGCGCCCGGAAGGATGGCGAGCGTCGGGCTGGGCTGTAGGTTGGAGGGGACACCGGCGGCGGGAGGGGAGGGGCGCGCGATGGAAAAGGAAAGCGCCGCGAGGCACGGCGGCACGGTGCGCGACGCGGTGGTGGAGCTGCTGCGCGGCCTCGGCATGACCACCGTGTTCGGCAACCCGGGCTCGACCGAGATCCCGTTCCTCGGCGAGTGGCCGAACAGCCTGCGCTACGTGCTCGGTTTGCAGGAGGCCTCCGTGGTGGCGATGGCGGACGGCTACGCCCGCGCTTCCGGCCGCGCCGCCTTCTGCAACCTGCACTCCGCCGCCGGCGTCGGGCACGCGCTGGGCAACGTGTTCACCGCGCACCGCAACAACGCGCCGCTGGTGATCACCGCCGGCCAGCAGGCGCGCGAGCTGCTGCCGCTCCAGCCCTTCCTCGGCGCCACGGACGCCGCGCAGTTCCCCAAGCCCTACGTGAAGTGGAGCGCTGAGCCGGCGCGCGCCGCCGACGTGCCGGCCGCCGTCGCCCAAGCCTGGCGGATAGCCATGCAGCGGCCGCGCGGCCCCACCTTCGTTTCCGTGCCGGTGGACGATTGGGCGCGGCCCGCGGCGCCCGTCGTGCCGCGGGCTGCGCTCAGCGACCCCGCGCCGGACCCGGCCGCGCTGGCGGAGTTGGCGGCTGCCTTGGCCGCGGCGCATCGCCCGGCGCTGGTGATCGGGCCCGAGGCGGACGAGGAGGGCGCCGGCCCCGCCGCCGTGGCGTTGGCCGAGCGGTTGAACGCGCCGGCTTGGGCCAGCCCCTTCGCCAGCCGCCTCTGCTTCCCCGAGGACCACCGGCTGTTCGCGGGCCACTTGGCCGCGGCGCCGGAAGCTGTGGCCGCGGCGCTGGCCGACCACGACTTGGTGCTCGTGCTCGGCGCGCCGGTGTTCACCTTCCACGTCGCCGGGCATTGCGCGCTGTTCGACGGCGCCACCCCGCTGTGGCACCTGACCACCGACGCCGAGGCCGCGGCCCGCGCGCCGGTGGGGCGTGGCGTGCTGGGCAGCTTGCGCCTCGGCCTGCCGGCGCTGCTGCCCCTCTTGCCGGAAACGCATGGCCGGGCGGACCCGCCGCCTCGCCCACGCCCGTCCGCGCCGGCGGCGGTGGACCCGTTGCCCGCGGCCTTCGTGCTGTCGCGGTTGGCGGCCCGCCTGCCGCCCGGCGCCGTCGTGGTGGAGGAAGCGCCGTCGCACCGCCCGGCCATGCACGCGCACCTGCCGTTCCGCGAGTGGGGATCGTTCTTCACCATGGCGAGCGGCGGGCTGGGCTACGCGCTGCCGGCGGCGGTGGGCGCCGCGCTCGCGCGGACGGAGGCGGGGAACGCCGCGCGCGTGGTATGCCTCATCGGCGACGGGTCGCTCATGTACTCCGTGCAGGCGCTGTGGACGGCGGCCCAGCACCGGCTGCCGCTCTCGGTGGTGGTGCTCAACAACCGCGGCTACGGCGCGATGCGGGCCTTCAGCCGGGTGATGGGCACGCATTCGGTGCCCGGGATCGAGTTGCCCGGACTGGACTTCACCGCCATCGCCCGTGGCCACGGCTGCGCCGCCGAGCGGGTGGAGCGCCCGGGCGCGCTGGACGAGGCGCTGGCCTGGGTGCTGGCGTCGGACGGGCCGGCGCTGCTCGACGTGGCGGTGGACGCGGCGGTTCCGCGCCTCTACCGCGAGGCGGGGGAGGACGCGCGATGACGGCGGTTTTGAAGCGTCGGACCGCGCTGGTGGGCGCGGCCACGGCGGCGCTTTCCGTCCGCGGCGCGCCGGGCCAAGCCGCTTGGCCGGCGCGCCCCGTGCGGATGGTGGTGCCGTTCCCGCCCGGCGGTTTGGCGGACTCGGTGGCGCGGCCGTTGGCGGCGCGGCTGACGACGGTGTTCGGCCAGCCCTTCGTCGTGGACAACCGGCCCGGCGCGGGCGGCAACCTCGGCGCGGAGGCGGTGGCGAAGGCCGAGCCGGACGGGCACACCGTGCTGGTCGGCTCGCTCGGGCCGTTGGCGGTGAACGCCTGGCTGTTCGCCTCCTTGCCCTTCGACCCGCGCGCCTTCGCGCCGGTGTCGCTGCTGATCGAGACGCCGAAGGTGGTGGCGGTGAACCCGTCGCGGCCGTGGCGCGGCCTGGAGGAGCTGACCGCCGCCGCGCGCGCCGCGCCGGGGCGGCTTTCCGCGGGCTCGGCCGGCAACGGCAGCTCGCTCCACATCGCGCTGGAACTGTACAAGCGCGCCGCCGGCGTGGACGTCACCCACGTGCCCTACCGCGGCGCGGCGGCGGCGATCACCGACCTGGTCGGCGGCCGGCTCGACCTCATCATAGACAACGTGCCGAACATCCTGGCGCAGATCCGCGCCGGCGCGGTGCGGGCGCTGGCGACCGCCACCGAAGCGCGGCTGCCGCAACTGCCGGACGTGCCGACCACCGCCGAAGCCGGGCTGCCCGCGTTGCGCTTCGGGACGTGGTTCGGCCTGGTGGCGCCGCCCGGCACGCCGGCCGCGGTGGCGGAGCGCCTAGCCGCCGCCGTGGACGCCGCGCTGCGCGACCCCGAGATCGGCGGGCGCTTGGCCGAGCAGGGCGCGGTGCCCGGCGGCGGCACGCCGGACGCCTTCGGCCGCTTCATGGAGGCCGAGCGCGCGAAGCTGGAACCCGTGGTCCGCGGCAGCGGGATGCGGGCTGACTGACAACAGCGTCCAGAGGAGGAAACGATGCCGCACGCCACCGCCGACGACGGCGTGAAGCTGCACTACGAGGAGACCGGGTCCGGGACTCCGGTGATTTTCGTCCACGAGTTCGCGGGCGACGCCCGCAGTTGGGAGCCGCAGCTCCGCCACTTCGGCCAGCGCTACCGCGCCATCGCCTACAACGCCCGCGGCTACCCGCCCTCCGACGTGCCGGGCGACGCGTCCGCCTATTCGCAGGGCCGCGCGGCGGACGACATCGCCGCGGTGCTGGACCACCTCGGCATCGAGGCCGCGCACGTGGTCGGCCTGTCGATGGGCGGCTTCGCCACCTTGCATTTCGGCTTCCGCCACCCCGCCCGCGCCCGCTCGCTGACCGTTGCCGGCTGCGGCTACGGCGCCGAACCCGGCAAGCGGGAAGCCTTCCGGGACGAGGGGGCCAAGGTCGTGGAGTTCATCCGGGCGCAGGGCATGGCCGCCTTCGCCGAGCGCTACGCCCGCGGCCCTACGCGCGTGCAATTCGAGAACAAGGACCCGCGCGGCTTCGCCGAATTCCAGCGCGCGCTGGCCGAGCACGACGCCACCGGTTCCGCGAACACGCAACTGGGCGTGCAGCGGGAGCGGCCCTCCCTGTACGACCTGACCGGAGAGATGAGGGCCATGCGCGTGCCCACGCTGGTGCTGACGGGGGACGAGGACTGGCCCTGCCTGCTGCCCGGCGTCTTGATGAAGGAGAACATCCCGTCGGCGGCGCTGGCGGTGATGCCGAACTGCGGCCACACCATCAACCTGGAAGACCCGGACGGGTTCAACCGGATCGTCGGGGACTTCCTGGCCCAGGTGGATTGCGGCCGCTGGCCGATGCGCGACCCGCGCGCGACGGCAGGGACGATCCTCGGGATGCGGTGACGCGCCGCCGCGGCGGTCCGTTCAGCCCTTGTCTTTCGAGGGCGCGTCCGCCGCTTCCCGAACGGCGTTCTCCATCTTGTCGCCGTGCGGTTTGGGGCTGTCGCCCGAGGGCGACGGCGCCGCGGCGCCGCCGGCCGCCGCGCCGGCTTCCCTCGCGCGGAGCACGGCCTCCGCTTCCCGCTCCGTCTTCACGTCGTCCAGGGCCGGCGCGCCGGCTTTCTCGTCCTTGGAGTCGCTCGCCATCGCCGTCCACTCCTCCTCGCGCCGCTCACGTAGCGGCGCTGGGCTCCACCTTGCCGCCGCGGCCTTCGACGTGATTTTGGATCGACTGCAATCCCTTCAACAAGCCCTCGTTGATCTGCTCGTCGCTGGGGCCGCCGGACTGGTCGGCGCCGGGCGGCTTGTCGCGCAGAGAGATGTGGACCGTGACGGAAGACGCGCCCGCGCCGGCTTCGCTGACCTGGAGCCAGCCGGAGTAATAGCCCTCGTCGGCGCCCCATTCGAGGCGCTTCCCCTGCGGGTCGCGGCGGAGGTAGCCGTCGCTGTCGTACTTGTGGCCCTGCGCTTCGCCCTGCACGCGCACGCGATCTTCGCCCTGCGGCTGCGCGCTCTTGGTGGTGGGCAGGTATCTCGGCATGTTCTGGATGTCGGCGACGAAGTCGAGGACCCGCTCGGGCGAGGCCTGCACGGTCATGGTCTGCTCGTACTCGCCCATGTGCGTTTCCCTTCTGCCGGGCAGAGGCGCCCGCGGCGCGCGATCGGCCCGACTCCCGAACGCCGGCGGGCGGGGCGCGGTTCAGTCGCGGCGCTATGTTGCGGCGAAGGTCCGCAAAGCTTCATCAGCACGATGCGCAACGACGACGATGACCACGCCGCCGGCTTGCCCTTCGCGGTCGCCACGGGCGCCGGGGTTCGCCTCGCCGTGCGCCTGACGCCCAGGGCCGCGCGGAACGGGCTCGACGGGGTGATGCCCGGCCCCTACGGGCGGCCCGCGTTGCAACTGCGCGTGGCGGCGCCGCCCGTGGAAGGGGCGGCGAACGCGGCGTTGGTCGCTTACGTCGCGGAGGCGCTGCGGGTGCGGAAGTCGGACATCGCCATCGTTTCGGGACAGCGGGGACGGCTGAAGCTCTTGGAGCTGACCGGGGACGCCGCCGCGCTCCTCGCGCGGCTGGCCGAGTGGGTGGGAGGGGCGCGACGCCCCTAAGCCGCCGCGGCCAACTCCGCGTGGAGCCCGGCCAGGATCTCGAAGGACCGCCGGCGCGCGGCGTGGTCGAAGATCTGCGCCGTGACCATCAGCTCGTCGGGGCCGGTACGGGCGACGAATTCGGCCAGCCCCCGCCGCACCGTGTCCGGCCCGCCGACGACGGAGCAGGCGAGCGCGTTGGCGAGCATCGCGCGGGCGCGGGGATCGGCGAGCCGGGCGTCCGTCTCGTCCACGGGCGGCGGCAGCTTGCCGGGGCGGCCTGTGCGGAGGTTGAGGAAGGCCTGCTGCAAGGAGGTGAACAGCCGCCGCGCTTCGGCGTCCGTGTCCGCGGCGAAGACGTTGACGCCGAGCATCACGTGCGGCGCCGCCAACCGCTCCGAAGGGCGGAACCGCTCGCGGTAGATCGCCGTCGCTTCGGTCATCTGCGCCGGCGCGAAGTGGGAGGCGAAGGCGTAGGGCAGGCCGAGCATGGCGGCGAGCTGCGCGCCGAAGGTGCTCGACCCGAGGATCCACACCGGCACGTCGAGGCCGGCGCCCGGCACCGCCTGCACCGCTTGGCCTGGCGCGGCGGGCCGGAAGTAGCCCAGCAGCTCCACCACGTCGCGCGGGAAATCGTCCGCATCCGCCATCAGGTCCCGCCGCACCGCGCGCGCGGTGATCATGTCGGAGCCCGGCGCGCGGCCGAGGCCGAGGTCGATTCGGCCCGGATGCAGGGCGGCCAAGGTGCCGAACTGCTCCGCGATCACCAGCGGCGAGTGGTTCGGCAGCATGACGCCGCCGGCGCCGACGCGGATGGTGCGCGTGCCCGCCGCGACGTGGGCCAGCGCGACGGCCGTGGCGGCGCTGGCGATGCCCGGCATGTTGTGGTGCTCGGCCATCCAGTAGCGGTTGTATCCCAGCGCCTCGGCGTGCCGCGCGAGGTCGAGCGAGTTGCGCAGCGCCTGCCCGGCGTCGCTGCCTTCGGGGACGGGGGAGAGGTCTAGGACGGACAAAGGAACCATGCGGAGCATATGGGGCGCGGCGGTGCGCGATCGAAGGCCCTCCTCCCATCTGCCGCCCGGCGCGCACTCCGACACCGGCGGTTGCGCGCCGGCGACGTTGCGGCGGGTTCCCGGCGATCCTACGCTCGGAGTGGATCGTCCGCTTCGGCCGGCGGTCCGGGGAACGTCGGTTCAGGAGAACACGTGGTGCCCATCGGGACCGGCGCGGCGCCGCCGCGGTCGAGCGAGGTCGAGTCGCCCTACGCTTGGCTGCGCTTGGCCGCCGCGGTTTGCCTCGGCACGGTCGGCGGCGTGGGCATGTGGTCGGTCGTCGTCGTGTTGCCCGCGGTGCAGGCCGAGTTCGGCGTCGCCCGCGCCGGCGCGTCGCTGCCCTACACCCTCATCACCCTCGGCTTGGTGATGGGCGGCGTGCTGATGGGGCGGCTCGCGGACCGCTTCGGCGCGGTGGTGCCGGCCGTCATCGGCAGCGTCTCGCTCGGGCTCGGCTACCTCGCCGCCGCGCAGGCGGAGAGCCTGTGGCTGTTCTCCTTGGCCTACGGGGCGATCGGGCTGCTCGGGACGGCCGCGGTGTTCGGGCCGCTGGTGGCCGACACGTCGCTCTGGTTCAGCCGCCGTCGCGGCATCGCCGTCGCGCTCTGCGCCAGCGGCAATTACTTCGCCGGCGCGGTCTGGCCGCCGGTGATCCAGCACTTCGTCGAGACCGTGGGATGGCGGCAGACCCACACGGGGATCGGGCTGTTCTGCCTCGCCGCCATGCTGCCGCTGGCCTTGGTGCTGCGCCGCCCGCCGCCGCTGGTCGCGCCGGCCTCCGTCGCGGACGCCGGCCGGGCCGGGCAGGTCCTCGGGCTGCCGCCCAACGGCTTGCAGGCGCTGCTCGCGCTGGCGGGCGTTTCGTGCTGCGTGGCGATGGCGATGCCGCAGGTGCACATCGTGGCCTACTGCGTTGACCTCGGCTACGGGGCGGCCCGGGGCGCCGAGATGCTGTCGCTCATGCTCGCCTGCGGCGTGGCGAGCCGGCTCGCCTTCGGCCTCGTCATGGACCGGATCGGCGGGCTCGCCACCCTGCTGCTCGGCTCGATGTTGCAGGCGACGGCCTTGGCGCTGTTCCTGCCCTTCGACGGGCTCGCGTCGCTCTACGCGGTCTCCGCCGTGTTCGGCCTGTTCCAGGGCGGCATCGTGCCGAGCTACGCCATGATCGTGCGCGAATACTTCCCGCCGCGCGAAGCGGGCACCCGGGTCGGTTTGGCGCTCTCCTCGACCTTGGCCGGCATGGCGCTGGGCGGGTGGATGTCGGGCGCGATCTTCGACGCGACCGGGTCCTACCAGGCCGCGGTGGTCAACGGCTTGGTGTGGAACGGGCTGAACATGGCGATCGCGGCTTGGCTGCTGGCCCGCTCGCGGCGGCCGCGAACGGCCCTGGCCTGACCCGGGCCGGGCGGCGCTACCGCCTGCGGCGGCGGCGTGCCATGCTCGGCGCAGAGGACACGGACAAGACGCCCACCATGCCGCAAGCGGATCGCATCCCGCTCGCCCGGCTGATCGGCCCGCGCTCGGTCGCCGTGGTGGGCGCGTCGGAGGACGTCGGGAAGTTCGGCGGGCGCGTGGTGCATTACCTGCTCGGGCACGGCTTCCCGGGGCGGATCTTCCCCATCAACCCGAATCGCCGCACGATCCGCGGCCTGCCCGCCTATCCCTCCGTTGCCGCCGCGCCGGAGCCGGCCGATGTGGCGGTGCTGGCGGTGCCGGCCGTGTCCTTGCTGGGCCAAGTGGAGGAGTGCGCCGCTTCCGGCGTGGGCGCCTGCATCGTTATCACCGGCAAGCTGGCGGACGCGGGGCCGGCGGGCGCGGCGTTGCAGGACCAAGTGTTGGCGGCGGCGCGGGCGGCGGGGATGCGCCTCCTCGGGCCGAACTGCCTCGGCGTGTTCAACGTGGCCGCTTCCGCCATGCTCTCCTCGTCGCTGGCACTGGAAGCGGGGCCGTTGCGGCGGGGCGGCATCGGCATGGCGAGCCAGAGCGGCGCGTTGATGGGCACGTTGGTTTCGCTTGGCCATTCGCACGGCGCGGGGTTCAGCCGTTGCGTTTCGGTGGGCAACCAAGCGGACGTCGAGCTGTGCGACATCCTGGAATTCCTGGTCGAGGACCCGGACACGCGCGTGGTCACGCTCTACGTCGAGGGGCTGCGCGAGCCGGCGCGCTTCGCCCCGTTGCTGCGGCGGGCGCGGGAAGCGGGCAAGCCGGTGCTCTGCGTCAAGGCCGGGCGCTCGGCGGCGGGCGCGCAAGCGGCGCGCAGCCACACCGCGAGCCTCGCCGGGAGCTTCGAGGCCTTCGCGGCGGTGTGCCGCGACGCCGGCGCGGCGCTGCTCGACGACCCGGCCGCCATGGTGCTGGCCGCCGACGCGCTGGACCGCTTGCCGCGCCTGCCGCGCGCGGGCATGGGCGTCGCGGTCGTCGCCTCCTCCGGCGGCAGCACCGCGGCGACGGCGGACATGCTGCCCGGCGCCGGCCTCCGCCTCGGCGCCATGTCGGACGGGACGCGCGCGGTGCTGCGGCGCTTCATGCCGGAGAGCCACGTCCACCTGCCGCTCGACACGGGCGCTTTCCACGACGGCGTGGGCGAGGCCGGGATGCGCGAGTGCGTCCGCGCCTTCATGGCCGACCCCGACATCGGCGCCGTGCTGGTGCCGATGACGACTCAGCCCGCGATGGCGGAGCGCGCGGCCCTCCTGCCGCCGCTCTGCCGCGAGGGCGGGCGTCCGCTGCTCTACGCGATGACGGCCGGGGAGGTGGGCGACGCGGCGCGGCGGCGGATGCGCGAGGCGGACTTTCCCTGCTTCGATCGCGTGTCGGACGCCCTCGCCGTGCTGCGGGCGTTGGAAGCGGAGGCGGCCGGGCGCGGCCGGGCCGGGCTGCCCCCGCCGGAGCGCCCGCCCGGCGCGGGGCCGTTGCCGCCCGGCTTGCCGTCGGGCGCGTTGACCGAGGACGAGGCGAAGCGGCTGGCGGCGGCCTACGGCATCCCGGTCGCGCGCGGGCTGTCGGCGGACGGGGCCGAGGGCGCCGTTTCGGCGGCGCGCCGCATCGGCTTCCCCGTCGCGTTGAAAGGCGTGAGCCGCGCCGTCGCCCACAAGAGCGACTTCGGCCTGGTTCGGTTGAACCTGGACGACGCCGAGGCGGTCCGCGCCGCTTTCGCCGACGTCGCCGCGCGGCTCGACGCCGCCGCGCCGGGCACCGGCGAAGGCGTGCTGGTGCAGAAGATGGCGCGCGGCGAAGCGGAGCTGATCCTCGGGGCGCGGCACGAGCCCGGCCTCGGCCCGATGGCGCTCGTCGGCGCCGGCGGCACCTTGGCGGAGCTGTTGGCCGACACCGCGCTCGCGCCGGCGCCGCTCCGGGCGGAGGACGCGATGGCCATGCTGCGCGGGCTGCGGTTGTGGCCCGTGCTCGACGGCGCGCGAGGGCGTCCCGCGCTGGACGCGGCCGCGGCGGCGGACGCGCTGGTGCGCTTGTCCTGGCTCGCCGCGGATCTGGGCGAGCGCCTGGTCGAGCTGGACCTGAACCCGCTCCTGCTGCGCGCGGCGGGGGCCGGCGCCGTCGCCGTGGACGCGCGCGCCACCCTTTTGCCGGAGGCCACGCCATGATCCGCCGCCGCCGTCTGCCGCTGCTCGCCGCAACTGCCGCCCCCTTGGCCGCGCCGGCCCTGGCGCAGGGGGAGCGGTATCCGAACCGGACCGTCACCCTCATCGTGCCTTATCCGCCGGGCGGCAGTTCGGACAACGCGGCGCGGCCGGTGGCGGCGAAGCTCGGCGAGGCGCTGGGGCAGCCGGTGGTGATCGAGAACCGGGGCGGCGCCGGCGGGTCGCTCGGCGCGGCGGTGGTCGCCGGGGCGAAGCCGGACGGCTACACGCTGCTGGTGTTCCCGACGGCGGTCCTGACCATCAGCCCGCACATGATGGCGCTGCCCTACGACCCCGCGAAGGCGTTCGAGCCGGTGTCCATGCTCGCCTTCGGCGACGGGGTGGTGGCGATGCACCCGTCCGTGCCGGCGCGCAGCGTCCCGGAGCTGATCGCGCACGCCAAGGCCAGCCCCACCCGGCTCCGCTTCGGCTCCGCCGGCAACGGCACCATCACCCAGATGACGGGCGAGCTGTTCGCCGAGGCCGCGGGCATCCGGCTGGAGCACGTGCCCTACCGCGGTTCCGCCCCGGCGCTGACCGACCTGCTGGGCGGGCGGGTGGACCTGCAATTCGATCCGATCGCCATGCCCGCCATCAAGGACGGCCGCTTGATCGGCCTCGCCATCACCGGCGACCGGCGCAGCCCGGAACTGCCTCACTTGCCGACCCTGAAGGAACTGGGCTTGGCCGGCGACAGCGGCTTGTCCTTCCACGGCCTCGCCGCGCCGGCCGGGTTGCCGCGCGAGGTGGCGGAGCGGCTGACGGCGGCGCTGCGGCAGGTGCTGGCGATGCCGGAGGTGGCGCGGGCCATGGCGCCGGTCGGCCTGCGGCCGAACTTCGAGGCGGGCGAGGCCTTCGCGGAACGGCTGCGGCGGGACCGGGAACTGTTCGGCGCGGCGGTGCGGCGGACGGGCGCGAGGGCGGAGTGAAGGCGATGGAACACGTGAAGGTTTGGGACGACGGGCTGGTGCGCGTGGTGGCGCTGAACCGGCCGGAGAAGGGCAACGCCATCAACCGCGCCATGGCGGAGGAGGTGCAGGCCGCCATGCGCGAGTTCGACCGCTCCGACAGCCGCGTCGCGGTGCTGACAGGGACGGGCAACAAGGCCTTCTCCGTCGGCGCCGACGTGTCCGACCCGCCGGAGCTGTGGCGCGCGGTGCCGAACGTCGGCTGGCAAACGGACAAGCCGGTGGTCGCGGCCGTGGAGGGCTGGTGCGTCGGCGGCGCGCTGGTTTTGG
The DNA here is from genome assembly GCA_902805625.1 of uncultured Acetobacteraceae bacterium. GTDB lineage: Bacteria > Pseudomonadota > Alphaproteobacteria > Acetobacterales > Acetobacteraceae > Craurococcus. The sequence goes on along the minus strand of CADCTL010000166.1, from coordinate 23,844 downwards.
CGATGATGGCCGACCTCGCCGTGTGCGGGGCGGGGGCGCGGTTCTACTACCCGGAAGCGAAGCTCGGCCTCACCGGCGGCATGATCGCCGCACTGCCGTCCCGCATCCCGCACAAGATCGCCATGGAGCTGATGCTGCTCTGCCGCACCTTCGAAGCGGAGCGCGCGGCGGCGGTGGGCCTGGTGAACGAGGTCGTGCCGGAGGGCGAGGCGCTGGCGCGGGCCGTCGAGTGGGGACGCGAGATGGCGGGCTTCGCGCCGCTGGTGATGGGCGCGATCAAGCGCATGGTGGTGGACGACATCCTGCCGCGCGGCCCGTCCGAGCGCTGGGCGTTGCAAGGGGAGCGGCTGGCGGCGATACGCGGTTCGGACGATTTCGCCGAGGGCGTGGCGGCGTTCCGGGAGCGGCGGGCGCCGGTGTTCCGGGGGAAGTGACGGCGGCGGGCCGGCGGGGCGTCGGCCTTTGTTCCTTACTTCCTTACCGTCTTACCCGGTTTTCGGGGTGTTTCGGACGATGTGCGTCCAGTGCGATGGGCTCAGGGCACAGGATAAGCAGTTTATAAAGACGACATTCCTATAATCGTTTTGACGTGTCAAAGCATGGCAGGCGGACGTGAGCCAAGGCCTTTTTTGCTGGCTTGAGGTGGCCGCGCCCACCTACTCCCGCGCCGTCGCGTGTCCGCCGGCGCCCCCCGCCGGCCCGCCCGTGGCGGCGGCGCGCAGACGCGCCCGCCGGCGCCGGCGGAGCAGGTTGAGGCATTCCACCAACGCCGAGAAGGCCATGGCGCTGTAGATGTAGCCCTTGGGGACGTGCGCGCCGAAGCCCTCGGCGATCAGCGTCGTGCCGATCAGCAGCAGGAAGCCCAACGCCAGCATCACCACCGACGGGTTCGCGCTGATGAAGTTCGCCAGCGGCGTGGCCGCGAAGAGCATCACGCCCACGGTGACCACCACGGCGATGACCATGATCGGGATGTGCTCCGTCATGCCCACCGCGGTGATGATGCTGTCGATGGAGAACACGAGGTCCAGCAGCAGGATCTGGCCGATGGCCGCGGCGAAGCTCGGGCCGGCCGCCGGCTGCGCGGGTTCGAACAGGTCGGGGCCGTGGTCGGGGTCCACGTTGTGGTGGATCTCCTTGGTGGCCTTCCACACGAGGAACAGGCCGCCGCCGATCAGGATCATGTCGCGCCAGGATAGGCCGAAGACGACCGGGTCCGTCAGCCGCACGATGATGGCGACCGTCCCCAGCAGGGCCAGGCGCAGGACCAGCGCCGCGCCGATGCCCACTTGGCGCGCCCGCGCCCGCTGGTGCTCGGGCAGCTTGTTGGTGAGGATCGAGATGAAGATCAGGTTGTCGATCCCGAGCACCACCTCCATCGCCGTCAGCGTGACGAGGGCGGCCCAGGCGTTGGGGTCGGCGGCCAGCGCGAGCAGGTAGTCCATTCGCTTCGGGGGCTCCTTCGTGCCGGGCGCCCGCCGGTTCGGCGCGGGCGGGGCGCGGCCGGCTCCGGGGCGGCGTTTGCCCGCGCCGCCGAAGCCGCGCAAGCCTCGCCGGAGCATTGCGGCCCGGTTGCAAGCGCCGGGCCGGGACGTTGCCGTCGCCCCGGTTTCAGCGTAGCCATGATCGGCAACGACAAGAACGGCGGGAGGAGAAGCATGGCCGGCACGCCGCGCCCGCTCGACGGCCTCTTCGTGCTCGACCTCGGCCAGATCTACCAGGGGCCTTACGCCGGCTTCTTGATGGCCATGGCGGGCGCCACCGTCGTCAAGATCGAGCCGCCCGCCGGCGAGCCGCTTCGGCGCCGCGCCGCGGTGGCCGGCGGCAGCGTGCCGATGGCCATGCTGAACTCCAACAAGAAGTCGCTCGCGCTCGACCTGAAGAACCCCGCCGGGCGGGAGGTCTTCCTGCGCTTGGCGGACCGCGCCGACGTGCTCATCGAGAACTTCGCGCCCGGCAGCATGGATAAGCTGGGACTTGGCGCCGCCGCGCTGCAAGCGCGCAACCCGCGGCTGGTCTACGCCGCGGCGTCCGGCTACGGCCAGACCGGGCGGGACGCGCACAACCTGGCCATGGACATCACGGTGCAGGCGGCGTCCGGCATCCTGCACTGCACCGGCTTCACGGACGGGCCGCCGGTGAAGTGCGGCCCGGCGGTGGTGGACTTCCTCGGCGGCGCGCACCTCTACGCCGCGGTCGTCACCGCGTTGTTCGAGCGCGAGCGCACCGGGCGCGGGCGCGCGGTGGAGGTGGCGATGCAGGACGCCGCCTATCCGGCGCTGGCCTCCAACCTGGGGATGTTCTTCGGCGGGAAGCGGGACGCGCTGCCGCCGCGCACGGGCAACCGGCACGGCGGCCTCTCCATGGCGCCCTATAACGTCTACCGCGCGGCAGACGGCTGGGTGGCGGTGATCTCCGTGACGGAGGAGCACTGGCGCGGCCTGCTGCGCGCGATGGGGCGGGACGACTTGCTCGACGACCCGCGCTTCGCCTCCAACACCGCCCGCGTCCAGCACATGGCGGAGGTGGACGGGATGGTGGAGGACTGGATGCGTGGCCTCTCGCGCGCCGAAGCCGTGGCGGCGGCGCAGCGCTCCGGCGTGCCCGCGGCGCCGGTGCGCGACCTGGAGGAGGTGGTGAACGACCTGCACCTGCACGAGCGCGGGATGCTGCGCTGGGTGGACCACCCGGAGGTCGGCCGCGTGACCCTGCCTTCCTCGCCGCTGCGCTTCGAGGGCGCGCCGGCGCTGGAGATCGTGCCGAGTTCGCGGCACAACGCGGACGAGGCGGAGGTGCTCGGCGGGCTGCTCGGCCTGAGCGACGCGGAGCGCGAGGCCCTACGGGCGGCGGGTGTCGTGGGCTCGAAGCTCAATGCCGCCTGAGATGCGCGCCGTGTTCTACGACCGGCAGGGGCCGGCGGCGGAGGTGCTCCAGTTCGGCGACCTGCCGCGCCCGGAGCCGGGAGTAGGCGAGGTGCGGGTGGGGCTGCTGGCCTCCGGGGTGAACCCGGCGGATTGCAAGCGCCGCGCCGGGCAGGGCTACGGGATGGAGTTCCCGCGCGTGGTGCCGAACAGCGACGGCGCGGGCGTGGTGGACGCGCTCGGGCCGGGCGCCGACGGGGCGCCGCCCGGCAGCCGCGTGTGGCTCTACAACGCGCAGCGCGGGCGCCCCTTCGGCACGGCGGCGGAGTTCACCTGCGTGCCGGCGGATTGCGTTTCGCCGCTGCCGGACGACGTGCCGTTCGAGGCGGGCGCCTGCCTCGGCATCCCCGCCATGACGGCGCACCGCTGCCTGTTCGCGGACGGGCCGCTCACCGGGCTGAACGTGCTGGTGACGGGCGGCGGCGGCGCGGTGGGCAATTACGCCGTGCAACTCGCGCGCTGGGGCGGGGCGGCGCTGGTGCTGGCGACCGCGCGCGCGGGGTGGCAGGCCGAGGACGCGCGGGCCGCCGGCGCGCACGTCGTCATCGACCGTGGCGAGGACGTGGCCGCGCGGGTGCGGGAGGTTACAGACGGGCGCGGGGTGGACCGGGTGGTGGAGGTGGATTTCGGCGGCAACGCGGCCGTCTGGTCCGCCGTGCTGGCGAACAACGGCGTGGTGGCCGCCTACGCCTCCGGCGGCGATCCCGCGCCCTCGGTCGCCTTCTCGGCGCTGATGCGGCGGAACATCACGGTCCGCACGGTGATGCTGAACAACGCGCCCCTCGCGGCGAGACGCCGAGCGCAGGCCGACATCGTGGCGTGGCTGCGCGAGGGGCCGCGGCTGCACCGGATCGCGGGCAGCTTCCCGCTGGCGGAGACGGCGGCGGCGCACGCGGCGGTCGAGGCGGGCGGCAAGCGCGGCACGGTGGTCGTGCTGCCGGGGGAGTGAGGGCGATGGGCGAGGACTGCGTGCTGGTGGAGGTCGGGGAGGACGGCGTGGCGCTGGTCACGCTGAACCGGCCGGAGTCGCGCAACCCGCTCGACCCGGAGGTGCAGGACGCGCTGGTGGCCGCCGTGCTGCGCCTCGACGCCGACCCCGGCGTGCGCGTGGCCATCCTCACCGGCGCGGGCAGCGCCTTCTCCGCCGGCGGCAACGTCCGCCGGATGGGCGCGGCGAGTTCGGGCCCGACGGAGCGCAGCCCGGCGGACGCGCGGCGCTACTACCGGCACGGCATCCAGCGCATACCCGTGGCCTTCGAGCGGATCGAGCTGCCGATCGTCGCGGCCGTGAACGGCCCGGCGATGGGCGCGGGCTGCGACCTGGCCTGCATGTGCGACCTGCGGATCGCGGCGGAGAGCGCGCGCTTCGCCGAGAGCTTCGTCAAGCTCGGCATCATCCCCGGCGACGGCGGCGCTTGGCTGCTGCCGCGCGTGGTTGGCTTCGCCAAGGCGGCGGAGATGGCGCTCACCGGCGACGCGCTCTCGGCGGCGGAGGCCCTGGCGTGCGGCCTCGTCTCGCGCGTGGTGCCGGACACGGAGCTGCTGCCGGCGGCGCGGGAGCTGGCCGGTCGGATCGCCGCCAACCCGCCGCACGCCGTGCGGATGGCGCGGCGGCTGCTGCGGGAGGCGTGGAACAACCGGCTGGACACCGTGCTGGAGATGTCCGCCGCCATGCAGGCCGTCGCACACACCACGGCGGACCACAAGGAGGCGATGACCGCGCTGCGCGAGAAGCGCCGGCCGCGGTTCACCGGCCAATGAGCGGCCTCGCGCCCGATCTCCTCGCCGGCCGGCGCATCCTGGTGACGGGCGGCGGCACGGGCCTCGGGCGCGCGATGGGCGAGCGATTCCTGGAACTCGGCGCGGGCTTGGCCATCTGCGGCCGGCGGGCGGAGGTGCTGGAGGAGGCCGCGGCCGAACTGGGCGCGCGGCACGGGACGCGGGTCGTGACCGCCGCGTGCGACCTGCGCGACCCGGCGGCGGTGGAAGCGATGCTGGACGCCGTCGGGCCGCTCGACGTGCTGGTGAACAACGCCGCGGCCAACTTCCTGGCGCGCACGCACCTGCTTTCGGCGCGGGCGCTGGACGCGGTGCTCGGCACCACCCTGCACGGCGCGGCCTACGCCACGATCGGCTGCGGGCGGCGGTGGATCGAGCAACGGCGCGGCGGCGTCGTGCTCAGCGTGCTGACGCTCTCCGCCTTGCAGGGCGGCGCCTTCACCGCGCCTTCGGCCATGGCCAAGGCCGGACTGCTGGCGATGACGCGGAGCCTCGCCGTGGAGTGGGGGCGCCACGGGATACGGCTGGTCGCCATCGCGCCGGGCAGCTTCCCGACCGAGGCCGCGACGGCGCGGCTGCGCGCGGACCCTGATGGCGACCCCGCGCGGGGCGTGCCGCTCGGGCGGACCGGGACGCAGCGGGAGCTGGCGGACCTCGCGGCCTTCCTCGTGTCCGATCTGGCCGCCTACATCACCGGCGAGTGCGTCGTCGTGGACGGCGGCCGGCGGTTGCTGGGCGGCGCCCGCGCCGGGGCGGAGGAGATGCTAGGGTGGGGCGAGGCGGAGTGGGCGCGGCAGCGCGCCCGGACGCCGGCGCGGTAGGGAGAACAAGGCATGGCCTGGGCGGAGCTGAACGAGGAGCACCGGATGCTCCGCGACCTCGTGACGAAGTTCGTGGAACGCGAGCTGATGCCGCTGGAGCCCGCCGTGCTGGCGCGCGAGGCCGGCGGCGGCAAGATCTCGCTCACGCCGGACGAGGAAGGGCCGCTCCGCGCCAAGGCGCGCGAGCTGGGGCTTTGGGGGTTGGACGTGCCGGAGGAGTTCGGGGGCGCGAACCTGCCCGTGCTGCCGCTCATGGCCGTAGAGGAGGAGCTGGGCCGCACGCTCACGCCCTTCATCTTCCCGCCGGACAGCCCGAACCTGCACATGATGCTGGCCGTGGCGGACCCGCACCAACGGGAGCGCTACCTGCGGCCCTACGCCGAGGGCGAAGCGCGCTCCGCCATGGCGATCTCCGAGCCCGGCGCGGGGGGCGACCCGGCGGGCATGATCACCCGCGCCGTGCCGGACGGCGACGGCGGCTGGCGGATCAACGGGCGCAAGATCTGGGTCAGCGGCGTGCCGGCGGCGGACTTCATCATCGTCATGGCGCGCACGGGCGAGGGCAAGCGGGCGGAGGGCGTGACCGCCTTCATCGTGGAGCGCGGCACGCCCGGCTTCCTCATCGAGCGCGAGATCGCCATGGTCGGCGGGCGCCGCACCTACGAGCTGGTGTTCGAGGACTGCCGCGTGCCGGGGAGCCAAGTTCTCGGCGAGGTGGGCAAAGGTTACGCGCCCATGCAGCTCCGCCTCAACGTGCGCCGCTTGCAGATGGGCGCGCGCTGCGTCGGCATCGCGCGGCGGGCGCTGGAGATGCTGTGCTCCTACGCCAAGCAGCGCGTCACCTTCGGCGTGCCGCTCGCCGATCGGCAGGCCGTGCAGTGGTGGATCGCGGACGCGGCCACGCGCATCCACGCCTGCCGCCTCATGGTGGCCTCCGCCGCCGCCACGCTCGACGCCGGCCGGGACGTGCGGCACGAGGCGGGGATGCTGAAGGTGTTCGCCACCGAGATGGCGCAGGACGTGGTGGACAACGCTATGCAATGCCACGGCGCTATGGGCGTGACGAAGGAGCTGCCCTTGCAGCTCATGGCTCAGCAGGTGCGCGTGATGCGCGTCTACGAGGGGCCGAGCGAAGTGCATCGAATGGCCATCGCCCGACGCGTGCTGAAGGAGGTGGGGTAGTTCGCCCTGCGTTCCGTGCATACCAGAATGGCGTGCGGAGCACCTGCGAAGTGTCCCTTTTCGGTTGAGATCGAGCCTCCGCGCGCCCATGTTACGCCTGTCGAAAGAAGGCGGGTGCCAGGAAGAGCGCATGGGGCGCTCACCCGATACGCCCCGCCAGGAGAAGGTGATGTTTTCCGTCGTAGGCTTGCTGGGCGCCGGGGCCGGTTCGGCGCTGGTGATCTGGGGCACGATGGTTCGCCGCGCGGTGAAGCGCAGCGGGCTGGCCCTCGGAGCCGGCGGGATGCCGGCAGGCGCCGCCCAAGAAGGTAGCTGAGCAGCACGAGGGCGGGTCATCCCCGCCCTTTTTGCTGTGCCGTCCAGGGGGCGCTCGGCCGCCCTCTCTTTGTACGGAATCGAACGCCGCGCACTTGCGTTTTCAACGGCTTAAGCGGCGGACGTTCTTCTAGCGCGACGAACCGCGGCGGTTTCCCTCGCGTTCGCCTCCCAGGACAGCGGCGGTCGGACGCCGCGGGAGGGTGGTATGCGGTTCATCTCTACGCGCACGCACGGCGTGCTGGACTACGTTGTCGGCGCGTTGCTGATCGTCGTGCCTTACATCCTGGGCTTCGCCGACGGCACCGCGGCGCAGTGGGTGCCGCAGGCCCTCGGCCTGGTGGCGATCGGCGGCGCGCTGATGACCGATTACGAACTCGGCGTCATGCGGGTGATCCCGATGCCGGTCCACCTGATGATCGACATCGGGTCGGGCGCGCTGCTGGCCCTGTCGCCCTGGCTGTTCGGCTTCGCCGACAAGGTCTTCTGGCCGCACCTGCTCGTCGGCATCATGGAGATCGGCGCCGGGCTGATGACCCGCACCGTGCCCGAGGACGCGACGGGCGTAACGGGCGGGCGGGCGGTCTGACCGGCCGGCGTCGGCGCTAATCTCCGACATTCCACGGCGGGCGTCCCGCGCGGCTTGACGCGCGGGGCGACCGTCCCAAAGCTGCGGCGCCTACACGGCGCGGTGGAGCGTGACGGATGGCCGGGCCCGCGAAACCCTTCCGCGTGGTGATTTTGGGCGCCGGTTTCGGCGGGTTGGAAGCGGCGCGGGCGCTGGCCCGCTCACCGGTCGAGATCACCTTGGTGGACCGGCAGAACCACCACCTGTTCCAGCCGCTGCTCTACCAAGTGGCGACCGCGGCGCTCTCGCCCGGCGACATCGCCTGGCCGGTCCGCACCGTGTTCCGCCGCCAGCGCAACCTGGCGGTGGTGATGGCCGAGGCGACGGGCGTGGACACGCAAGCGCGCGTCGTGCGCGCGGGCGACGGGCTCGCCATCCCCTACGACGCGCTGCTGCTGGCCACCGGCGCGACCCATTCCTACTTCGGCCACGACGAATGGGCGCCGGTCGCGCCCGGCCTGAAGACCATCGAGGACGCGACCGACATCCGGCGGCGGCTGCTGCTCGCCTTCGAGCGCGCCGAAGTCACCGCCGACGAGGCCGAGCGGCGGCGCCTGCTCACCTTCGTCGTGGTGGGCGCCGGCCCGACCGGCGTGGAGCTCGCCGGCGCCATGGTGGAGCTCGCGCGTCACGCCATGCCGCGCGAGTTCCGCCGCATCGACCCGGCCATGGCGCGCGTGGTGCTGATCGAGGCCGGGCCGCGCGTGCTGCCGAGCTTCCCGGAGGAGCTCTCCGCCGTCGCGCACGCTTCGCTGGAGCGCATGGGCGTGCAGGTGCTGACCGGCACGCGCGTGACGCACTGCGGCCCCGACGGCGTGGAGTGCGGGGCCGAACGCATCGGCGCCAGCACCATCGTCTGGGCCGCCGGCGTGGTCGCGTCCCCGGCCGGCGCCTGGATCGACGCCGAGCGCGACCGGCAAGGCCGCATCCCGGTCGGGCCCGACCTCACCGTGCCGGGCCGCCCCGACATCTTCGCGGTGGGCGACCTCGTGACGGCGAAAGACGGATCAGGGCGCCCCGTGCCGGGCACCGCGCCGGGCGCCAAGCAGATGGGGCGCCACGTGGGCCGGGTGCTCGCGGCGCGCGCCGCGGGCAAGCCGGCGCCGCCGCCCTTCAGCTACCGCCACCACGGCGACCTCGCCACCATCGGGCGCCGCTCGGCGGTGGTGGAACTGGGCAAGATCCGGCTGACCGGCTTCGTCGGCTGGGTGTTCTGGTGCGTCGCCCACATCTGGTACCTGGTCGGCTTCCGCAGCCGCGTCGTGGTCTCCTTCGAGTGGCTGTGGAGCTACTTGACCTTCCAGCGCGGCGCCCGCCTCATCACCGGGCGGGAGCCGCGCGGCGGCAACGCCGTGCCGATCCCCGGGCAGGCCCGGGCGCCCGGCCAGTTCCGCGCCGCCGGCGAGGAGGCGGCGGCGGCGCAGCCCACCCCGGCCGCCCTCCGCGCGGTTTGAGGGGCGCCGTCGTCAGGAGATGGAGAACCCCACGGCGGCTAGCGCGACCGCCAGCGTCACGCCGCCCACCACGCGCAGGCCGCGCGGGTCCTCCCCCGCGTCCGTGGGGTCGAGCCGCGACCGGCGCTCCGCGCGCTCCGCCTCCCGCAAGGCGGCCACCATCTCGGGCGTGGGCGGGAACCCGCCGCCTCGGCGTCGGTGCCGAGGGGCGTGGAGGACGGGTCCAGCACCGGCACCTTGTCGCCGGTGGCGCCGCTGTCGATGTCCTGCTTCAACTGCATGAGCGTCGTGCCCGGCCCGCGGTCCGGCGGCGTCTCCGCGGCGAACGTCCGCCAGATCACGTAGAAGAAGACGAGCATGGAGGCCCCGGCGAGGTACGCGCCCAGGGAGGACACGAGGTTCCACCCCCAGAAGGCGTCCGGGTAGTCCGGGTAGCGCCGCGGCATGCCCTGCGCGCCCAGGAAGTGCTGCGGGAAGAAGATCACGTTGGCGCCGATGAACAGCATCCAGAAGTGGACCTGCCCCCAGAACTCCGGGTACTGCCGGCCCGTCATCTTGCCGATCCAGTAGTAGATGCCGGCGAAGATGGAGAACACGGCGCCCAGGCTCAGCACGTAGTGGAAGTGCGCCACCACGTAGTAGGTGTTGTGCAGCACCGGCGACAGGCCGGCGTTGGCCAGCTTGACGCCCGTGACGCCGCCCACGGTGAACAGGAAGATGAAGCCGATGGCGAAGAGCATCGGCGTCTTCAGGCTGATGGAGCCGCCCCACATGGTGGCGATCCAGGAGAAGATCTTGATGCCGGTGGGCACCGCGATGACCAGGGTCGCCGCCATGAAGTAGGCGCGCGTGTCCACGTCGATGCCCGAGACGAACATGTGGTGCGCCCACACCACGAAGCCCACCACGCCGATGGCGACCATGGCGTAGGCCATGCCGAGGTAGCCGAAGACGGGCTTGCGGCTGAAGGTGGAGACCACGTGGGAGATGATGCCGAAGCCCGGCAGGATCATGATGTAGACTTCGGGGTGGCCGAAGAACCAGAACAGGTGCTGGAACAGCACCGGGTCGCCGCCGCCCTCGGGCCGGAAGAAGGCGGTGCCGAAGTTGCGGTCGGTGATGAGCATGGTGATGGCGCCGGCCAGCACCGGCACCGCCAGCAGCAGCAGGAAGGCGGTGACCAGCATCGACCACACGAACAGCGGCATCTTGTGCAGCGTCATGCCGGGGGCGCGCATGTTGAAGATCGTGGTGATGAAGTTGGCCGCGCCGAGGATGGAGGACGCGCCCGCCAAGTGCAGCGAGAACAGCGCCAGGTCCATGGACGGGCCGGAATGGTACTGCCCGTCGGAGAGCGGCGTGTAGATGGTCCAGCCGGCGCCGGCGCCCTGGCCCACGAACAGGCTCGCGCCCAGCATCAGGAAGGCCGGCACCAGCAGCCAGAACGAGATGTTGTTCATGCGGGGGAACGCCATGTCCGGCGCCCCGATCATGATCGGCACGAACCAGTTGCCGAAGCCGCCGATCATCGCCGGCATGACCACGAAGAACACCATGATCAGCCCGTGCGCGCTGACAAAGGAGTTCCAGGTCTGCCCGTCGGCGAAGAATTGCAGGCCCGGCTGTTGCAGCTCCATCCGCATCAGCATGGACAGCGCCACCCCGACCGTCGCGGCGAAGACCGAGAAGATCAGATAAAGGGTGCCGATGTCCTTGTGGTTGGTCGAGAACAGCCAGCGCTGCGCGAAGCTGAGCTGGTGGTCGTGGTGCGCGTCGTCGCTGTGGTTGTCGTAGACCCTCACGGGGCCTTGCTTCGCGGTCGCCATGGAATCCGTCCGCCTCGTTGCGTCAAAAGGTCCGCCGCGCGGCCCGCCCGTTCAGCGGGCGGCCTCGGCTGTCTGCACCCGCGCCGCCGCGCCGTCGTCGGCCTGCGCGTATTTCTTCTTCGTTTCTTCGACCCAGGTCAGGAACTCGGCCTGCGGCACCGCGCGGACAGTGATCGGCATGAACCAATGGTTCGTCCCGCAGATCTGGTTGCACTGGCCGTAGAACGTGCCTTCGCGGTCCGCCCGGAACCAAGTTTCCAGCGTGCGACCCGGTATGGTGTACTTCTGCACGCCCAGCGAGGGCACGAAGAAACTGTGGATCACGTCTTGCCCGGTCGTCAGAATACGGATGGTGGCGTTCACCGGGATGACGAGGGGCTCGTCCACCGTCAGGTTGCGGATCTGACCGGGCTGGAGATCGGTGTCGGGGATCGGGCGGCTGTCGAAGGTCAGGCCGCCGTGGTCCGGGAAGGTGTAATTCCAGTACCACTGCCGGCCCTGCACGTTGACGGTCATGTCCGCTTCCCGCGGCGCGTCCTCGAAATAGATCAGCCGGAAGGACGGAATGGCGATGATCAGGAGGAGCAACACCGGCAACACCGTCCAGGCGATCTCCAGGTAGGTGTGGTGGCTGGTGCGGGACGGCGTGGGATTGGCCGTTTCGCGGAAGCGCCACATGCAATACGCCAGGAGGGCCAAGACGAAGATCGTGATGGCGACGATGATCCACAGCACAGTGCTGTTGAAGTCTTGTATCGCGTCGTTCACCGGGCCGACGCCGGGTTGCAGCCCCGTGCCCCACGGGATGGGCGCGCCGAAGGAGGAGGTCGTCTCCCCCACGTAGCCGCCGGAGCTGCGGTTGTCTTGCGACTGCAGTTGCGCCAGCGCCGCCCCGAAGGGAACCGACACCGCCAGGGAACCGGCCAGCGCCAGCCCCAATGCCCTACCGAACCACCGACCGATCACGCCCCGCACCTCACCCATCCAGACGCGCCGCGCGCCATTCAACGGCTCGACGCTTGTTCCGCCGGCACCGACCGGCCGAGGCGTCAGGGGCCGTCGGGCCGTGGCGCGGCGGACCTATAGGCGCGCTAGGCTGCGCTAGACAAGTGAGCTTCCCGAGCGGAATCGCAAGCCTGGACGGCACTTGGCGCACGCGCGTCCGCGGGCGTTCGGAAGCGGACGGACTCAGGGCGCCGCTTCCGTTTCGGCGTCCTCCTCCGCCACGTGGTCCACCATGTCGGAGAGCATGGAGCGGATGTGCAGGTCGCCCACGACGTAGAAGACCTGCCGCCCGCGCCGCTCCGCGCCCAGGAGGCGCGCCGCGCGCAACAAGCGCAAGTGGTGCGAAACGAGCGACGCGGAGATGCCCAGTCGCTCCGCCATCTCGCCTGGAGCCGCCGGCGCGTCCAGGCAGGCGAGGATGATGCGGAGCCGGGTCGGGTCGCTCATCAAGCGGAACATCTCCGCCAGTTCGACCACTTGGTCGTCCCCGATCCGGGCGCGCCCGCGCATGTTTCGCTCCTTCATCGTCGCGGCAGGGTTGCGCTTCCGCCGTGGCTCGGCAAGCGACGCTTGACAGGAGCGGCGGCGGCACGCATCTGCTCTACTAAGCTAACGCTCTGAAATGCAAAGGGTATTTGAACAGTTGAAGACGTGTTCAGTCGTTGCGGCGGGTTTCGCGCGGTGCTGACCCGCCCGGAAACGGTGCCCGCGCCGCCGCCCGAGGTGAGCCTCCCGGAGATCCACCGGAGCGTGGTCGTCCCGAACGCCGCGGGATGGCTGCGGCGGCTGATGGCCTTCGTCGGGCCGGGCTACCTCGTGGCGGTGGGCTACATGGACCCGGGCAACTGGGCCACCGCGCTCGCCGGCGGTTCGGCGTTCGGGTACACGCTGCTCTCCGTCGCGCTCGTTTCGTCCCTGATGGCCATGCTGTTGCAGGCCCTTTGCGCACGCATCGGCATCGTCACGGGACGCGACCTGGCGCAGCTCTGCCGCGAACGCTTCCCCCAGCCGGTCAACTTCGCGCTCTGGGGTCTGGCGGAGGTCGCCATCTGCGCCACCGACCTCGCGGAGCTGATCGGCACGGCAATCGCGCTGCAACTGCTGTTCGGCATCCCGCTCCTGCTCGGCGTGGTGCTGACCGCGCTCGACGCCCTGCTGATCCTCTGGCTCCAGAACCGCGGCGTGCGGTGGCTGGAGGCCCTGATCGCGGGCATGATCTTCCTGGTGTTCGGCTGCTTCGCCGCGCAGCTCGCCATGGCGCAGCCGGTGTGGGCGGAGGTGTTCGCGGGCTACGTGCCCTCCGCCAGCATCCTGACAAACGAGACGCAGCTCTACATCGCCATCGGCATCCTCGGCGCGACGGTGATGCCGCACAACCTCTACCTGCACACCGCCGTGGTGCAGTCCCGCGCCTACGCCCCGGGCCTCCCGGCCAAGCGCGAGGCGATCCGCTTCGCCACCATCGACAGCACGGTGGCGCTGTCGCTCGCCCTGCTGGTGAACTCCGCCATCCTCATCACCGCCGCGGCGGTGTTCCACGCCGGCGGCCGGACGGAGGTCGCCGAGATCGGCGACGCCTACGAGCTGCTGACGCCGATGGTCGGCAGCGCCGCGGCGGCGACGCTCTTCGCCGTGGCGCTGCTGGCCTGCGGCCTGAACGCCACCGTCACGGCCACGCTCGCCGGGCAGGTGGTGATGGAGGGCTTCCTGGGCCTACGCCTGCCGCCGGTGCTGCGCCGACTGGTGACGCGGCTGGTGGCGATCGTGCCGGCCATCGTGGTGACGTGGCTCTACGGGGCGAGCGGCACCGCGCAGTTGCTGATCCTGAGCCAGGTGATCCTGTCGCTGCAACTGCCCTTCGCGGTGGTGCCGCTGATGCTGTTCGCCTCCGACCGCAAGCGGTTCGGCGAACTGACGGCGCCGCGCTGGCAGTTGGTGTTCGGCTGGGCCGCCACCGCGCTGATCGTGACCCTGAACTTGAAGCTGCTGCTGGGCTTCGTCGGAGGCTAGGCGAACTCCATCCGGTTCGGCACGCGCACCAGGGTGAACAGGCCGAAGGGCGGGCAGGACGCGATCTCGGCCGCCGCTTTGGGGTGCTCCAGCAGGTCACCCAGGGAGAAGTCCGGGTGCCAGCCGAGCACGCGGGACAGCGGGGCGAGGGTGCGCTCCGCCCACCAGCGCACGCCGCCCTCCGCGGCGAAGTGGTTCACGAACAGCAGCTCGCCGCCCGGCCGCACCACGCGCCGCATCTCGCGCAACAGCTTCCGGGCGTCCGGCACCACGGTCGCGGTGAACATGGCCACCGCGATGTCGAAGGAGGCGTCGCGGAAGGCCATCGCTTCCGCGTCCATCTCCACCAGGCCGACCACGTTCCGCAGTCGCTGCGTCCGCACCTTCTCCCGCGCCCGCTGGAGCATCTCACGCGACAGGTCGATGCCGACCACCCGCTTCTCCGGCGCGTAGCGCGGCAAGGCGAGGCCGGTGCCGACGCCCACCTCCAGCACGCGCGCGCCGGGCAGGCCGTTCACCGCCGCCACGGCGCGCCGGCGCCCGGCCGACGACACGGCGCCGAACACCTCGTCGTAGACGCCGGCCCAGCGGCGGTACGCCTCCCGCACCGCTTCGGCGTCGAGCGCCGCGCGTGGGTGGCCGTGCCTGTCGGCCTGGTGCAGCCCTGCTTGTGGAATGGGTTTAATCCTCTCGTAACCGGCCTTGCGCTAGACCGCCGGGGCCGCGGGCGCAAGGCATGGCGGCGGTTGTTCGGCTACCGCCGGTGCCGGTCCGGCAAGGCAACCAACACGCCGCCAAGCGCGATCACCGCCGCCCCGGCCAGCGACACCGCGTCGGGCCAGTCGCCGAAAACCAGCGCGCCCGCCAAGGTCGCCCAAAGGAGCTGCGTGTAGGTCAGCGGCGCCAGCAGGCTCGCCGGCGCGCGGGCGAAGGCCAGCACCAGCAGTCCATGCCCGGCGCCGCCGAGGAGGCCCAGGCTCGCCAGCAGCAGCCAATCGCCGAGCGGAGGCGGGGTCCAGAACAGCGGCTGCACCAAGCTGGTCGCGACCGCGGCGGCGAAGCCGGTGTGCAGGATGGTGGTGCGCGGGTCGTCAACGGTCGCCAGCTTCCGGGTGAGGATCTGGTAAACCGCGAAGAGCATCGCCGTGCCGAGCGGCAGCACCATGGCCCAATGCGGCGGCGCCCCGCCGGTGAGGACGGGCGGCCGCAGGGCGATCGTCACGCCGAGCAGGCCGATGCCGACCCCGGCCCAGCGCCGCCACCCGACGGTTTCGTTCAGCCACACCGCGGCCAGCGCCACCGTCAGCACCGGCGAGGCGAAGCCGACCGCGGTCGCGTCGGCCAGCGGTATGTGCGCCAGGGCCGTGGAGAAGAGCAGGTTGGAAGCGGCGAGCAGCATGCTGCGCAAGGCTTGCAGCCGCGGCGCGCGGGACCGCCAGGGCAGGCCGCCGGTCACGACCCTGATGACCAGCGCGGCGCCCAGCAGGCTGAACAGGAAGCGCGCCCACATGAGCTGCGGCACGGCGTAGTGCGCCGTCAGCCGCTTCACGAGCGTGTCCATCACGACGAAGAGCGCCAGCGCGGACAGGTGCAGCGCGACGCCGACGAGCCGGCCACTCATCGCCGGCCAGCGAAATCAACCATGCCGCGAGAATGAGCATCCGCACATTATCCCACAAGCGCGGAAACGGCATGGCTGCCTTTCCGGCACGCCGCGTGGCGCGCCGGCCATCCAGTGTCAGGCCGCGTCGGAACGGCGGTCGCGGACGCGCACGTAGGCGACGGCGACGTGGGACGCGCAGTACGGCTTCCCGGGGTCTGCCTCGGCGGCGCAGAAGCGGAAGTCCCGCGCGCCGGGCTCGCCGATCGGCCAGCAGCAGCTCCGCATGGACGCGCGCGGGAAAGGCCGCACCGCGGCGGCGACCGGTCCCGCCGCCGCGGGGGGCGGCGCCGCCGCCGGTTGGGGCTGGGGAACGATGCGCCGCGCCGGCAAGGCCGCCTCGCGCACGGAGGGCCTGCGACGGGGAGCCGCCGAGGAGCCGCCCGCTTCCTGCTTGCGGATGGGGCTCGGCCGCGCGGGGAGGTCGAGCCGGTGGGCCTTGCCCACGATGGCGTTCTTCGTGACCCCCATGCGGCGCCCGATCTCGGCGGTGGAGTGGCCTTCGGCCCAGAGGGCGCGAAGCAGGTCAATGGCCTTCGCTGTCCATTCCATGCGGTTCTCCCCGACCTCGACCCACTACATTTCGTGGGTCGCAAGATACGGTATGACAACACGGATCTGCCCCACAAGTTCTAGCTGCGATCAGTACGGCAGAAATCTGTGGAAAACCCCAGGTTCTGACGGCCGGCGCCGGGGATCGCGCGTTCTCGTCGCGCACCCACGGTCGGAGGAGCGATCCATGGTTTTCGCATCGAACTTGCCGCGCCGCGCATTGGCGGCCCGCCTCGGTCTAGCCGCGGCCGGCCTGGGCTGCGTCGCGCCGGCGCTGGCGCACCACGGGTGGGGCGGCTACGGCGCCGAGGAGTTCTCCCTGTCCGGCACGGTGCAGTCGGCCAACCTGGGCGGCCCGCACGGCGTGGTGCGGGTGCGGGACGAGGGCGGGCGGGTGTGGGACGCGGTGCTCGGGCCGCCGCGCAACCAGAGCCGCGCCGGGCTGACGGAAGCCGCGTTGCCGGCGGGCGCCGCCGTGACGGCCTCCGGCCATCGCCACCTCGACCCGAACCGGCTGGAGATGAAGACCGAGCGCCTCCGGGTGGCGGAGCGCGTGTTCGACATCTACCCCGACCGCCTTTAGGCGCCCGGCGCGCGCGCGCTTGGCGGACGTCGCCGTTTGGCTCGAAGCGTCGCTGCTGGCGCGGACCTTGCGGAGCGGGCCGTGGCTCTACCCGCTGGTGAACCTCGCGCACGTGCTCGGCATCGCGCTGCTGCTCGGCGCCATCGCCGTGCTCGACCTGCGGCTCGTCGGGGCCTGGCCGGGCGTGTCGAGGGCGGCGCTGGCGCGGGCGACGGTCCCGGTGGCCGGCGCCGGCCTCGCTTTGGCCCTCGCCACGGGCCCGGCGCTGCTCGCCGTGAGAGCCACGGAGTACGTGGAGAATCCATTCCTTTGGGCGAAGTTCGGGGCGGTGGCGATCGGGATCGCCAACCTCGGCGCGCTGCACGGCTCCGCGGCTTGGCGGGACGGCGGCGAGATGCCGCGTGCCCGCCGCCGCCTCGCGCTCGCGGGAGGCATTTCCCTGGCGGCTTGGCTCACCGCCGTCTCGGCCGGGCGGATGATCGCCTACTGGTGAGGGCCGCGCCGCCTCAAAACAACAGCCCCTTCCGCAGCATCCCGTGGACGCCCTTCTCGCCGTTCACGGTCTGCGTCACCCGGAAGTCCACGGCCAGGGAGCAGAGCTGGTAGGCGTCGGCGGCCGAGAGGTTCGCGCGCGCCACGATGAAGGCGATCATCTCGCGCAGCGCCTGCTTCATGGCGAGGTCCAGGTCCTCGTGCATCCCCATGCTGATGAAGTGCGTGGCCGTCTCCGCGCGGGGGAAGCGCAGGACGGGGTCCTTGGCGCCGCCGCCCTTTTCCAGGTCCAGGCGGAAATGGCCGGTCAGGCACATCTCCAGCGCGTTGATGCACACCTCGCCGTCGCCCTGCACGCCGTGCCCGTCGCCGGCCGAGAACAGCGCGCCGGGGTTGAACACGGGCAGGTGGAGCGTCGCCCCCTCGCCTATCTCCTTGTTGTCGAGATTGCCGCCGTGCGCGCGCGGTTCCTTGGTTGAGAGCTGGCCCCACTCGGCGGGCGGCGCCACGCCCATGACGCCGAAGAAGGGCGAGAGCGGCAGGGTGATCCCCGGCCCGACCGGCACCGTGCAGGTGCGCGCGGCGCGGTCCACCGGGATGTGCAGGATGCGGCGGTAGGGGAAGTCTTCCGGCAGGGTGCCGACCAGCGGTCGGAAGCCGCAGAAGCCCCAGTCGGCACCGAGTTCGATCCTCTCCACCTGCACCCGCAGGCAGTCGCCCGGCTCCGCCCCGCGCACCGCGACCGGCCCGGTGATGATGTGCGGGCCGAGGCGCGGCACGTCGCCTTGGTGGATGGCCAGCAGCCGCTCCGGGATGGCGAAGGCGCCGCCCGGCGGCGGGCACTGCTCCGGCCCGCCGGACACGCACTCCAGCACCACGAGGTCGCCCGGATCGGCGGTGGCGACCGGCGGGAAGGACGCGTCGAAGGCGCCCCAGCGGACGGTCTGCGGCGTGGGCGCGACGTGGTGCGTGGCGGGCATGGCGGGCTCCTCGGGTGGGGAGCCAAGGAAGGCAGAGGTCGGCGCGGGGTCAATCCGCCGTTGCTGTCCGCGCCCGCAGCCGCTCCCGCAGGACCCTCTGGTCTCCTGGGCAAACGCGGCCCAGGCGCCGGTACTCCTCGGGCCGGTCTATCCGGCGGTGGGCCGCGTCCCGCTCCGCTTGCGCCGTTTCCACCGCGGGCGCCATGGCTTGGCGCAGGCCGTCCCGCAACGCCGCGGTCGCCGACTGCTCCGTGTCGCCGCGCCCGGCCGCCGATGCCGCCCAGCGCCGCACCGCCGCCTCGGCCTGGGCGGCGGCCCGGCGCAGGGTGGCGCGGTTCACCGAAACGTGGCGCCGCTCGTGCGCCTCCGTTTCCCGGTAGAGGCACCCCCCGCGCGGCAGTTCGCCGGCGATGCGGACGCTGTGCTCGACGTGGCGCATGTTGAGCGAGACCCGCTCCGGCCGCGCGCAGAACCGACCGGACGCCGACACGATGCGCGCCTCGATCTCGGTCTGCCACTCCACCCGAAAGGTCGTGACGCCGAGGTGGCGGTGGACGGCGCCGCCCGGCGCGGCGGCCTCGCCGCGGACGGCGTCCATCCCCAGGCCTTGATGGAACGACGGCTCCGGGTCGTCGAGCGTGACCTCGACGCGCGGGCGCGTCGGCGGGCAATCCGGCTCCGTGGCGGCCGCCGCGCCCGCCGCGAGGGAGGCGGCCGCCGCGAGGGCGGCGGCCAGCCTCAAAGCCACCCTTTCCGCTTGAAGTAGAACACCGGGACCACGGCCGATATCACCATCAGCACCAGGGCGAACGGGTAGCCGACCGTCCAACGCAGCTCCGGCATGACGTCGAAGTTCATGCCGTAGACGCTGGCGATGAGGGTAGGCGGCATCAGCGCCACCGAGGCCACGGTGAAGGTCTTGATGATGGCGTTCTGCTGGACGTTGATGATGCCGAGCACGGCGTCCAGCAGGAACTGCGCCTTGCTGTTCAGGAAACTCGCGTGCTCCACCAAGCTCCGCACGTCGCGCACGAGCGTCTTGATCAGCCCTTGGTTCTCCTTGCGGACCGCCCCGGCCTTCTCGGCGCTGACGAAGCTCAGGATGCGCGACAGGCCGAGCAGGGTCTCGCTGGCGCGCGTCGTCACCTCGCCCACCTGCCCGAGGGTGATGAGGGTGTCCTTGAGGTCGGCGTCCTTCGCGGTGGCCTTGGTCTTGGCGCGCGCGGTCCGGAAGGCCGCTTGGCTGGCGCGGTCCATGTCGGAGCCGATCCGCTCCAGTATGTCGGCCAAGCGGTCCACGACCTGCTCGAACAGGTGCAGCATCACGGCGTCAGGCGCGCCGAGCAGGGCCTTGGGGGTCCTTTGGCACCGGGCGCCGAACACCTCGAAGGCGCGCGGCGTGGCGTAGCGCACCGTGATCAGGTTGCTGTTGCCGAGCACGAAGGTGATGGCGGTTGAGCCGTATTCGCCGCCCTCGACGCCGTAGAGGAAGTTCGCGGTGAGGAACAGCGTCTCGCCTTCGCGGTAGAGGCGGGAGGAGCTCTCGATCTCCTGCATCTCCTCGCGCGTAGGCACCTCGAGGCGCAGCGCGGCCTGGACCTGCCGTTCCTCCTCGGGCGACGGGCTGAGCATGTCGATCCAAACGGCGCGGCGCAGGGCCTCGGCGTCCTGCGCGCCGTCCCGCACGGCGAGGCCGCCGTTCTCGACGGTGTAGGTGGTCAGCATGGGGCCACTCCCGGCCAGTCGGGCGCCCCGAGGCGCGGCTGCTGTTCAAGGTTGCGCCGACCAGGCCGCGCTTCCGCCCCGGCGGTCCCGCCGCGCCCTCCCGGCGCCGGCGCCTCGCCACGCAAGCGTCGCGGCCCCGGCGCGGGGCATCGCCCGTGCCGGTCGGCCCGCGTCCTGATCGGGAGCGACCTTAGCGGGAAGAGCCGCCGGAGTCACCTCGGAGCGGCATGGTGTCCTAGCGCGCGGCGAGGTTGCCGACGCGCCCCGCCGTCATGCCGCCGTCTATGACCAGCTCCGAGCCCGTCATGTGGCGCGACGCGTCGGAGGCGAGGAAGAGCACGCCGTCCGCGACGTCGGAGGCCTGGCCCGGCTCGCCCAACGGGACGCCCTGCGCGGCGATGGCCTGGGGGTCGAGCGGGGCGTTGCGGCCGTCCGGGAGGCCGGCCGGCATCTTCCCCCAGATCGCCGTTTCGATGATGCCGGGGTGGACGGAGTTGACGCGGACGCCGTCGCGCGCCGCGGCGCATTCCATGGCGACCGACTTGGCGAAGAGCCGGACCGCGCCCTTGGTGGCGGAGTAGCCCGCCAGGCCGGCCGAGCCGCGCAGGCCGGCCACGGACGACATCAGGACGACCGAGCCGCCGCGACCGGCGCGCCGCATCGCGGGCACCGCGTGCTTCACGGACAGGAACACGCCGTCCAGGTTGACCGCCGTTTGCCGGCGCCAGTCGGCCAACGTCATGTCGAAGACCGCGGCCATGACGGCGATGCCGGCGTTGGCCACCAGGACGTGCAGGCCGCCGAACAGGCGTTCGGTTTCCGCCACCACTTCGGCCCAGCGGCCCTCGTCCGTGACGTCCTGGTGCAGGAAGCGCGCTTCGCGGCCCGCCGAGCGGAGCTTGGCGGCCAGGGCCTCGCCGCGCGCGCCGTCCAGGTCCGTGAGGACGACCTTGGCGCCTTCCCGCGCCAGGGTTTCCGCGCAGGCGGCGCCGATGCCGGACGCGCCGCCGGTTATGAGGGCCACCTTGCCTTCGACCTGACCCATCGTTTCCTCCTCGTCTTGTCCGGCGACGCTACCGGCATTCCGGGGCGCGCGTCAGGTGCGTTCCCCGGCGGCACCCGCGCTGGCGCGCGCCTTGCAAGGGCCTCCGCGGCCTACTGTCCCCAGTCGGGAATCGCACCATGAAGCGCCGCCTCGTCCTCGCCGCCGCTGCCGCCCTGCCCTCTCTCGGCGCGGCGGCCCGCCTTTCCCGTCCCGCCGCCGCGCAGGGGGCTTGGCCCGCGAGGCCGGTGCGGATCGTGGTGGTGTTCCCGCCCGGCGGCGCCTCCGACATCGTGGCGCGCGTGCTGGCGGAAGCGCTGTCCGCCCGGATGGGCGCCCGCTTCGTGGTGGACAACCGCGCCGGCGCCGCCGGCACCATCGGCGCGGCCCACGTCGCGCAACAGCCGGCCGACGGCTACACGCTGATGCTGTCCAACACGGCGCCGATCGTCGCCTCGCCGCCGCTCTATCCCCGGTCCGGCTACGACCCGGTCCGTTCCTTCACCCACATCGCTTGGCTCGGCACCACGCCGGCCGTGATCACCGCCAACCCCGCCGCGGTGCCGGCCAAGGACTTTCCAGAGTTGATCTCCTGGATCAAGGCGCAGCCGAAGCCGCCGGCCTATGGCACCTCCGGCAACGGCTCGGTGCCGCATGTTCTGGGCGTGCTGATCGAGCGCGAAACCGGCGCGCGGATGACCCACGTGCCCTACCGCGGCAGCGCGCCGATGCAGGCGGAGCTGCTGGGCGGCAGCCTCCCGCTCGGCTTCGACGTGCTGCCCGACACGGTGGAGAACATCCGCGCCGGCCGGCTGCGCGCCTTCGCCGTGACCAGCGCCGCCCGCCAGCCGATGGCCTCCGAGGTGCCGACAACCGCCGAGTTGGGCTTCCCCGAGATCCAGATCGACAACTGGGTCGGCCTGAGCGGCCCGGCCAACCTCCCGGCCCCGATCGTGGAGCGGCTCCGCGCCGAGACCGTGGCGGCCCTCGCCACCCCGGAGGTCCGCCGGCGCTTGGAGGAGCGCGGCATCACTGGCGAGCCCCTGGGGCCCGAAGCCTTTGCCGGCCTTGTGACGCAGCAGGTGCGCGAGATCGGCGGCCTCGTGGCCGGCCTGGGCATGCAACTGGACTGAAAGGCGGACGCTCCGGCCGCGGCGGCCCGCACGACGGGCCTGCTCTGGCGCGCACGGTGAACGAAGCGGCCGGACCCGCCGCAGGAGCATCCCGGCGAGGGCGCCGGCCGCCGACGGCTCAGGCCTCGCCCAGCCGGTCCTCCAAGCGGAGCAACAGGATGCGTTCGACCTGCCGCAAGGCTTCCGCCCGCTCGTCTGCCGCCTGGTTGTGCAGGCGGGCTTCGAGGGCGGTCAAAATCTCGGCGGGTTGCTTGCCCTTCACGGCCATGATGAAGGGAAAGCCGAAACGCCCGCGGTAGGCGCTGGTCAGGTTCCGGAGGCGGGTTCCGGCGTCGGTGTCCAGGCCGTCGAGACCGGCCGATCCCTGCTCGCGCTGCGAGTCGGGCGTGAGATCGCCGGGCCGTGTCGATCTGGCGGCGAGATCGGGGTGGCCGTTCAGGAACGTGGTCAGGGCGTCGGGCGGGAGGGCGTGCAGAACCTCCACGAAGGCTCGATGCACCCCTTTGGCGCCGGCCGCGACATCAACTTGGCCGCGATCCCAGGCTTGGGCCGCGAGATCCGGTCGGTTCTCGAACACCGAGCCGAAGCGGGCGAGGAACTCGTCGCGCGTCACGCCGAGGCCTCGCCGCAAGCGGAACCGCTGTCGTCAGGCGGCGGGGCGGCTGGTGTTCGGGGCAGTGGCGGCGCCGGTCGCGTGCGTGGTGCCGGTGGTGGGGCCGGGGATGCTCCCAGTCGGGTGGGTGCCCGGCGCCGGCGGGGCGTCCGCCGCCATCGACGCGTCCTTTTCCTCGTCGTTCATGTTCTTCTTGAACGACTTGATGCCCTTGGCCAGGTCGCCCATCAAACCGCTGATCTTCGATCCGCCGCCGAAGAGCAGCAGGATGACCAGCAGCACGACGAGCCAGTGCCAGATGCTGAAGGTACCCATGTGAAGTTCCGATGATCCTGTCCGTGGCGAGCGACGCTGGCGGGCGCTTGCCCGCGGTCACCCGGTCAGGCCGGACACTAAGGCCGCGCCCCCGGCGGCGCAAACGTGAAATATACGGGTCCAGGGGCACCGGGGCCGGCGACCGGCCTTGATCGGGGCGCGGGTGCCGTGGCGCTTCCCTTCCCCCTCTGGCCTTACTTTCCGCCTGCCTTACCATCTTACTGGCTTACTATCTTGCTGCCCCACACCGGCCGTCTTCGGACGAATGGCGCGGTCCGCGCGTCGGCGGGAGGAGTTTACCGTTCTCGTTCCGGCGGGGCGAGCGTTTCCGCCGAGTGGGACTGGGACCTCAGGCCTCCGCCTTGATGCCGAGACGGGTGATGAGGCCGCCCCAGCGGTCGGATTCGGCGGCGATGAAGCGGGCGAACTCCCCGGGGCCGCTGGCGACGACCTCGAACCCCGCCCGTTCCAACGCGGCCCGGGTTTGCGGTTCGCCCAGGCCGCGCTTCGCTTCTTCGGCCAAGCGCGCCACCTGCGCCGGCGGCATCGCGGCCGGGGCCACCAAGCCGATCCAGGCGTAGCTCGCGGCGTCGGGCACCCCCGCCTCGGCGAGCGTGGGAACGGACGGCGCCTGCTGGATGCGGTTCTCGGCCGTGACCGCCAGCGCGCGCGCCTGCCCGGACTGCACCTGCGGCAGGATGCCGGCGGAGATGACGAACATCGCCTCGATCCGGCCGGCGACGAGGTCGAGCGTGGCCTGCGGGAAGCCGCGGTAGGGCACGTGGACCATGTCGAGCCCGGCGCGGGA
>CADCTL010000165.1 GCA_902805625.1 uncultured Acetobacteraceae bacterium | reverse complement strand
GCGTCTGCTGACCGACGCCGCCGTGGCCTTCCAGATTGTGCTGACCAAGGCCGACGACGTGAAGCCCGCCCAACTGGCGCGGCGGCGCGAAGAGGCCGAGGCGCTGGCGCGGGGCCACACCGCCGGCCACCCGCTGGTGCTGGCGACGAGCGCCGAAACGGGCGAGGGCATCCCGGAGCTGCGCGCCGAGATCGCGTCGCTGGCCCTGCCGGCGGTTCGATTCGGGGAAGGTTGACCCCCCGCGCCACGCCGCCTAGAGCCGCGGAGCAGCCCGCGAGGACACCGGCCGATGCCCGAACCCACGCCCGACCAGATGGCGATCCTCGCGGGCGCGCTGCCCTTCCTCAAGCGCTACGACGACCAGATCATAGTCGTGAAGTACGGCGGCCACGCCATGGGCGAGGAGGAAACGGCGCTGCGCTTTGGCCGGGACATCGCGCTGCTGGAGCAGGTGGGCGTGAACCCCGTGGTGGTCCACGGCGGCGGGCCGCAGATCAACGCCATGCTCAAGCGCCTCGATGTGAAGTCCACCTTCGTCCAGGGCCTGCGCGTGACGGACGCCGCGATGCTCGACGTGGTCGAGATGGTCCTCGCCGGCCCGGTGAACAAACAGGTGGCGGAGGCGATCACCCGCGCCGGCGCCATCGCGGTCGGCATATCCGGCAAGGACGGCGGCCTGATCCGCGCGCACAAGCTGACGCGCACGGTGCGCGACCCGGACAGCCGCATCGAACAGGTGCTGGACCTCGGCTTCGTGGGCGAGCCGGACTGCGTGGACACGCGCGTGCTGAAGCTGATGATCGGCGCCGACATCGTGCCCGTGGTGGCGCCGGTGGGCGTCGGCGCGGACGGCCAGACCTACAACATCAACGCCGACACGGTGGCGGGCGCCATCGCCGGCGCGCTCGGGGCCGAGCGGCTGCTGATGATGACCGACGTGCCGGGCGTGCTCGACAGCGGCGGCAAGCTGGTCCCGGAAATGACGCTGGCCGAGGTGCAAGCCGGCGTCGAAGCCGGCTGGATCTCCGGCGGCATGATCCCGAAGGTGGAAACCTGCGTGAACGCGGTGCGCGGCGGGGTGAAGGGCGCGGTGATCCTCGACGGCCGCGTGCCGCACGCGGTGCTGCGGGAGCTGTTCACCAACCGGGGCGCGGGGACGCTGATCAGGGCCTGATCCGACGCGCCTCTTCGCCGCGTTGACCCCCGGCGCCCGCCTCGGCAAGGTCCGCCGCCCGCGGAGGCCGGACGCCTCCCCACTTCCCGGACGCCGCCCATGGACACGAGCACGCTCCGCCCGCGCATCGAAGCCTTGTGGGAGCAACGCGACACCCTTTCGCCCTCCACTGGCGGCGACGACCGGGCGCAGGTCGAGGCGGCGCTGGAGGCGCTCGACAGCGGCCAAGCCCGCGTAGCCGAGCCGGACGGGCAGGGCGGCTGGCGCGTCAACCAGTGGCTCAAGCAAGCGGTGCTGCTGAGCTTCCGCCTCACCGACTCCGCCCCGATGGACACGGCCGCCGGGGCCTACGACAAGGTTCCGCTCAAGTTCAAGGATTGGGGGCCGAACCGCTTCCGGGAGGCAGGCTTCCGCGCCGTGCCCGGCGCCGTCGTGCGCCGCTCCGCGTACATCGCCCCCGGCGTCGTGCTCATGCCCTCCTTCGTCAACGCCGGCGCCCACGTCGGCCACAACACCATGGTGGACACCTGGGCCACCGTCGGCTCCTGCGCGCAGATCGGCGCCAACGTCCACATCTCCGGAGGCGTCGGCATCGGCGGCGTGCTGGAGCCTTTGCAGGCCAACCCCGTCGTCATCGAGGACGACTGCTTCGTCGGCGCCCGCTCCGAAGTCGCGGAAGGCGTGGTGGTGGAGCGTGGCGCGGTGCTCTCCATGGGCGTCTTCCTCGGCGCCAGCACCAAGATCATCGACCGCGCCACGGGCGAGGTGCATGTCGGACGCGTGCCGGCCTATTCCGTGGTGGTGCCGGGCAGCCTGCCGGGACGCCCCCTGCCGGACGGCTCGCCCGGCCCGTCCCTCTACTGCGCCGTCATCGTCAAGCGCGTGGACGCGCAGACCCGCGCCAAGACCTCCATCAACGAGCTGCTGCGTGACTGAAGCGGCCGAGGCGGTGACGGACCCGCTGCCCATCGCCCAAGCGCTGATCCGCTGCCGCAGCGTGACGCCGGCCGACGACGGCGCGCTCGGCGTGGTGGAGGACGCGCTGCGCCCCCTCGGCTTCGCGTGCCACCGCCTGCGCTTCGGCGAGGTGGAGAACCTCTTCGCCCGCCGCGGCGCCGGGCCGCCGCATTTCTGCTACGCCGGCCACACGGACGTGGTACCGCCGGGCGACAAGGGCTGGACGGACGACCCCTTCGCCGCTGTCGTGCGGGACGGCGCGCTCCACGGCCGCGGCGCCTGCGACATGAAGGGAGGCATCGCCGCGTTCCTCGCCGGCGTCGCCGACTTCATCGAGGCGCGCCCGGACCACACCGGCAGCGTCTCGCTCCTCATCACCGGCGACGAGGAAGGCCCGGCGGTGGACGGCACCGTCCGCGTGCTGGAGTGGATGGCCGCGAACGGCCACACGCCCGGCATGGCGCTGGTGGGCGAACCCACCAGCCGCGTCCGCCTCGGCGACACGGTGAAGATCGGCCGCCGCGGCAGCATGAACGCCTTCGTCACCCTCCACGGCAAGCAAGGGCATAGCGCCTACCCGCAGCGCGCCGACAACCCCGTGCACCGCCTCCTGCGCGTGCTGCACAGCCTCACCGCCGCGCCGCTCGACGCCGGCAGCGAAGGCTTCGAGCCCTCGACGCTGCAAGTCACCGGCTTCGACGTCGGCAACACGGCCTCCAACGTCATCCCCGCCGAGGCGCGGGCCATGCTCAACATCCGCTTCAACGACCGCCACACCGGCGCTTCCCTGACCGAGATGCTCCACGCCGCCCTGCGCGCGGAAGGCGCCCGCTACGACCTGCGCGTGTCCGTCTCCGGCGAAAGCTTCCGCACCCCGCCCGGCCCCTTCCTCGACCGCTTGGTCCGCGCCGTGGAACACGCCACCGGCCAGGCGCCCGCGCTCGACACCGGCGGCGGCACCTCCGACGCCCGCTTCATCGCGCGGCACTGCCCCGTGGCTGAGCTGGGCGGCGTCGGCGCCACCATGCACCAGGTGGACGAACGCGTGCCGGTGGCGGAGCTGCGCGACCTCGCGGCGTTGTACCGCGCCGTGCTGCAAGAGGTCCTGGCCTGAGCGGCGTCGGAGGCGCCCCGCCGCCGCTCCGGACGGTGATCGAGGCCGGGCTGCGCGGCGTCCTCACGCTCGCGCGCGGCCAGGCGCACGGGGCCATGCTGATCGAGGACACGCCGGAAGGCGCCGCCCGCTCCTTCTGGTCGGCCGCCATCTGCCTGCCCGGCTTCCTGGCACTCGTCATGCTCGACTGGGCGGAAGACCCGCCCGCGGCCGGCGTCGCCTACGCGCTGCTGGTGCAGATCGTCGCCCACGCCGCCGGCTGGGCGGGCTTCGCGGTCGCGTCGCAGGCGCTCGCGCAGGCGGCCGGGCGAGGCGCCGAGTGGCCGCATTTCATCGCCGCGTGGAACTGGGCCAACGTGGTGCAGTACCTGCTGCTGCTCGCGGTCAGCCTGCCGCCCCTGCTCGGCCTGCCGCAGCCGCTGGCCTCGGCGCTCGCGGTGGCGACCCTGGGCTACCAGCTCTGGCTCGTCTGGTTCCTGGCGAAGACGACGCTCCGCAGCGGCGGCTTGGCGATCGCCGTGCTCGGCCTGGACCTCGTGGTCGGCGTCGCGGTGGCGGTGCTGGTCGCGTCGCTGTCCCGCGCGGCGTGACCGGGGTTCAGCGCCACTCCGGCTCCACCTCGTAGCGCACGAAAACGAAGCACAGCCCCTCGGCCGGAGCGGTCTGCCCGGCCTTCGCGCGGTCCCGCCCGTCCAGCACCCGGCGCGGCCATTCCGGCCCGCGGCGGCCCTGGCCCACCATCGCCAGGGTGCCGACCAGGTTGCGGACTTGGTGGTGCAGGAAGCTCCGCGCTTCGGCGAACACCACCACCTCGTCGCCCAGGCGGCTCACGTCCAGCCGGTCCAAGGTGCGCTCGGCGCTCTTCGCCTGGCACGAAGCGGCGCGGAAGGCGGAGAAGTCGTGCCGCCCGAGCAGCGCCTGCGCCGCGGCGTGCATCGCCTCGGCGTCGAGCCGCTGCCCCACGTGCCACACCCGGCCTGCGTCGAGCGCCGGGCGCGGGCGTCGGTTCAAGATGCGGTAGCGGTAGCCGCGCCGCACGGCGGAGAAGCGCGCGTTCCAGCCCGGCGGCGCGAAGGCGGCGCGCACCACGGAAACCGGGTGCGGACGGGTATGGAAGTTCAGCGCTTCCCGCACGCGTTCGGGCGGCAACTCGGCGGCGACCTCGATCTCCGCGACCTGCCCCTCGGCGTGGACGCCGGAGTCGGTGCGGCCGGCCGCGACCGCGGCGGTCGGGGCGCCGCCGTTCAACCGCGCCGCGGCCTCCTCCAGCACCCGTTGCACCGAAAGCGCGCCGTCCTGCCGCTGCCAGCCCACGAAAGGCGCGCCGTCGTACTCCAGGGTCAGCGCGTAGCGCCGCCGAGTCACCCCAGCACCGTGCCGGGGGGCAGCGCGTAGCCGCGCAGGAACTCCTCCGCCGCCATCGGCGCGCGGCCGGGCCGTTGCAGGCGCAACAAGCGGAGCGCGCCGCCATCGCCGCACGCGACCGTGGGCAGGGCATCCAGCACCGTGCCCGGCGGCGCGTCGGACCCCGCCGCGACCGGCTCGGCTTCCAGCACGCGGATGGCCGTTCCGTCGTGCTCGAAGAAGGTGCCGGGCCAGGGCTCGCAGGCGCGCACCGCCCGGTCGAGGAACGCGGCGCCCCGCGTCCAATCGAGCTTCCCATCCGCCTTGCTGAGCTTGGGCGCGAAGGTGGCGCCCTCCTCCGGCTGCGGCCGGGCCGGCGGATCGGCGGCCAGCGCTTCCAGCACCATGTCGGCGCCGAGCGCGGCGAGCGCGTCGTGCAATTCCGGCGTGGTGGCGCGCGGCCCGATCGGCACGGCGCGGGCGAGCAGGATGGGCCCGGTGTCCAGCCCCTCGTCCATCCGCATGATCGTGACGCCGGTTTCCGTGTCGCCGGCCAGGATGGCCGCGTGGATCGGCGCCGCCCCGCGCCAGCGCGGCAGCAAGGAAGCATGGAGGTTGAGGCAGCCGCGCCGCGGCGCGTCCAGCATGGCTGGCGGCAGGAGGAGCCCGTAAGCGGCCACCACCGCCGCGTCGAGGTCCAGCGCCGCGAAGAACGCGTGCTCCGCCGCGTCGCGCCGCAACCGCGCCGGGGTGCGAACCGTCAAGCCGAGATCCGCCGCCACCCGGTGGATCGGGCAGCGCGCTTCGTGCTTGCCGCGGCCGGCGGGGCGGGGCGGCTGGCAGTACACGGCCGCGACCTCGTGCCCCGCCGCGTGCAGGGCGCGGAGGGCCGGCACCGCGAAATCCGGGCTGCCGAGGAAGGCGAGGCGCAGCCGCTGCCCTGGCGCTCCCCTTGGCGCCGCCCCGCTCATTCCCGCACCTTGGCTTTCCGCTCTTTGGTGATGCGGCGGAGGATCATGTTGCGCTTCAACGGGCTCAGGTGGTCCACGAAGAGCTTGCCGTCCAAATGGTCCAGCTCGTGTTGGAGGCAGGCGGCGAGGAGCCCGTCGGCGTCCACCTCCCGCCGGGCGCCGGACAGGTCGTGGAAGCGCACCTTGACCTGCGCCGGCCGCGACACGTCGGCGTAGTGGCCGGGCAGGGACAGGCAACCCTCCTCCCGCACCGCCTCCTCCACGCTGGCGGCCACCACCTCCGGATTGACCAGCACCATCGGCGTCCGCGTTTCGTCGCGCTGGAGGTCCACCACCACCAGGCGCAGGCCTACGCCCACCTGCGGCGCCGCCAAGCCGATGCCGGGCGCGCGATACATCGCCTCCAGCATCCGCGGCGCGAGGTCGCGCACCGCGTCGGTGTCCGCCGGTCCGACCGGGCGTGCCTTGGTCCGCAGGTGCGGGTCGGGGAACAACAGGATGGGCGGGGGATCGGGCTCTGGCATAGGTCTGGTGTTGGAAGCGAGGGCTGGGCCGCGCATCTAGTCTCCACCGCCCCCGGACGCAACGGCCCCTCTTGCAACCGCGCGGCCGGCTGACGACATGCAGCGTGCGGTTGGGTGCTCCGGGCCCGGCCGCGCGCTTCGCTCTCGACGAGGAGGCCACATGTCGCGCCCATCCGTTTTCGGCTCGCCCTTGTTCTTGGGCTTCGACCACCTCGAGCAGATGCTCGACCGGGTGGCCAAGAACGCCGATGGCTATCCCCCCTACAACATCGAGCAAACGGCCGAGAGCCGGCTCCGCATCACCCTCGCGGTGGCGGGCTTTGCCATGGACGACCTCCAGATCACGCAGGAGGACAACCAGCTCGTCATCCGCGGGCGCCAGAGGGACGATTCCGACGGCCGCGTCTTCCTCCACCGCGGCATCGCGGCGCGGCAGTTCCAACGCGCCTTCGTGCTGGCGGAAGGTATCGAGGTCGAGGGCGCTTGGCTCGACAACGGGCTGCTCCACGTGGACCTGCGCCGGCCGCAGCCGGAGGTCCGGGTGAAGCGCATCGAGATCAACAACAAAGGCAACGGAGCCGCGAGGCCCGTGGTCGAGGGGCGCACCGGCGAGGCCTGAGCACCCGCCGCGTTCGACGCTCCACCCCATCCAGCGCACGGGCCCATGCAGCGGCCGTGCGGAAAGGAGTCTGCCCAGATGAACCGCAACGATGTCCCGGACGGCGCGCCCGAAGCGGCGGCCGGTGCCCTGTCGCTCAAGCAGCTTTCGGTCGCCGATTGGGCCCGCTTCGGCGCCCAGGAAATCGCCTACGTCCGCCCGGTCGTGGTGAACGGCGTCCGGGCCATGGCCATCCACGCCGCCGACGGCACCCCGATCGGCGCGGCGCCGAGCGCCGAACTGGCGATCGCCGCCATTCGCCAGCACGAGATGAAGCCGGCGCTGGTGCATTGACGCCTGGGGCGCCCCGTCGCGGGACGCCGCGCGGGCCCCGAACGGCTCCGGACCGCCGCGAGCCGGGCGCTTCCCGCCGACGTGTCGGCGGGGAGGGCGGCCCGGAGATCGCGGGCGGATCCCACCCTCAGAGGAGGTCTCTCACCGGCCAGGACAGCAGTTCGCGCAGGCGTTGTCCGACGCTTCGCTGCCGCCAGCCGTCGAGTCTCACCGGGTTGGCCCGGGACATGGCGCGTTCCAGGATGACCTCCAGCGCCGTCCCCACCTCGCGTCCCAGCAGGATCGCGTCCACTTCATCGTTCCAGGCCACGCTCCGGCGGTCGAGGTTGGACGATCCGATCGCCGACCAAGCGCCGTCCACCACGCCGATCTTCGCGTGCAGCACGCTGTCCTGCACCTCCAGGATGCGGACGCCGGCTTCGAGCAGAGGTCCATAAGCCGCGCGCTGCGCGTGTGTTGCCACGGGCGTGTCGGTCACTCCGGGCAGGAGCAGGCGGACATCGACGCCCCGGCGCGCGGCCCGCGCCAACTCCGCGTGCTCCCGAGGCGTCGGGACGAAATACCCCGTGCTGAGCCAGATCCGGCTCCGCGCGTTCATGATCTCGGCCAAGCGCGCGACGTAGAACCGCGGTCGGTCTTCCCCGGGCGCGCTCCCCAGGATGCGTACGCTGGTTCGGCCCGGCATCGCCGGGGGAGGGAACCAGTTCCGGTTCGGCAACCCGGCGCCGCCCTGCTTCGCCCAGGTCTCGAAGAAGAGCCGCTGCAACGCTGCCACCGCCGGGCCTTCGATGCGGATGGCGACGTCGGCCCAACAGGCTTCGTCCGTGTCCTCGACCGGGATGCCCGAGGCGGGAAGGCGGCAGGGGTTTTGGTAGACGACGTCGAAATTCACCCCGCCCGTGATGGCGACACGCCCGTCCACCACCAGGATCTTGCGGTGGTTGCGGGAGTTTGGCCGCCAGCCGCCGCGCGCCTCCAACGGGTTGGCCGGGTTGAAGGACAGGAGGCTCGCCCCCTCCGCGCGAAGCGCGTCGAAGGCGGCCTTGGGCGTGTCGGCGGAGCCTAGGCTGTCGTAGATCACCGTCACGGCGACGCCCTGGCGCAGCTTCTCCCGCAACAGCGCGAAGAGCGACGGCCCGGCGGCACCGGGCAGGCTCACGTCCTCGAAGATGTAGAACTCCAGATTCACATGGTCCCGCGCCGCCCTGATGGCGCGGAACAGGGCGGTGAACGCCCGGAGGCCGCCCCACAGGAGGGTGACGTCGTTGCCGGGCAGCGCCGGCGCGCTGGCCATCGCTTCCCGGAACAAGGGGTCGCCTTCGATCGCGCCGCCAAGCCCTTCCGGCAAGGCCGGGAACCGCGCGCAGCCCGCCACGAGCGCCGCCGGAAGCCCCGACGAGAGCAGCACGCCGAACCGGCGCCGGGCGATGCCGACCCGCGGAGGCGCCGCGGGGACCTTCGGCGCGTCCGATGATCGGTTTGGCGACCGCGTCGAGCAGGACCGCCGACGCACGAGAGGCCCTGGGGGACCGGCGCTCGGCCCGGAGCGGCCTACCACGATCCGGCGCGCTTCGAGCCCGCCGACGCGAGGAAATCCCCAAGGCGCGGCGCGCACTTGGGGGTTGAATACCGCGGCGGGCCCGCCGCGGTCGGCTCGGACTGAGCCCGAAGCTCGCTGCTCTGCACCACGATCTCGCTTGCTTCGTTACGAAAGCAATCTAATCGGGGCTGGGCCATAATTCAACAACGACGCTGGGCCGGGCCTGAGTGGGCCAAAGCCCGTCGTCGCCGCGGCGGTGCGCCTCAACGGGTCGGCAGATCGATCCAGCCGATGCAGCCGTCCGCCCGCCTGTAAACCAAGTTGATCGCGCCCGACCCGCTGTTGCGGAAGGGCAGGGCGGCTACCTGCGCGAGGTCGAGGCGCATCACGGCCTCGCTCAAGGTCAGGCGCGCGATCTCGGCCGGCTGCTCGGCCACGATGGGGCCGTGGCCCGCGCCGTCGGCGCCGTCCGTTGCGGCGGCGGCCTCCGCCGGGGCCTCGTCGCCCTCGTCCTCCGTCGGGGAAACGACGTATTGCGGCGCGGTTTCGGCCGCGTCCGCCCGTCCCTCGGCGAAGCTGCGGGCGTGCTCGTTCACCCGCCTTCGGTAGCGGCGCAGGCGTTTGGCGACGTGCTCGGCCGCCACCTCGAAGGCGCGGTGCGCGTCCGGGCCCTCGCCCTCGCCGCGCACGAACAGGTTGCGGCCGGCCTTGAGGTTGATGTCGCAGTTGAAGGCCCCCAGTCGGCCTTTGGCGTCGCGGCGGAAGGTCACGTTGGCTTCGAGCGCGTGGTCGAAATACTTCTTCGCGATCACTCCCAGCCCGTCCCGGACGTGCGTCTTCAGCGCGTCCCCGGTTTCGACCTGCTTGCCTGCGACGGTGATGTGCATGTGGGTGTCTTCTCCTTCGGCCATCGCGGCGAAGGACCGCCCGGACTGCGGCGGCGGCGGCGCCCGTGGGCGCCGGAGAAACGTCAGGCCGGGACGGCCTTTTCCCGCTTGCGCTGCACCGAACTCGGGATGCGGAGCGCATCCCGGTATTTGGCCACGGTCCGGCGGGCGATGTCCACGCCTTCCTGCCGCAGCCGGTCCATGATCGTGTCATCGGACAGGACGGCCACCGGATCCTCGGCCTCCACCAGCGCGCGGATGCGGTGCCGCACCGCTTCGGCGCTGTGGGTCTCCCCGCCGCATGTCCCGGGGATGGCGGTGGTGAAGAAGTACTTCAGCTCGAAGGTGCCGCGCGGCGTGGCGATGTACTTGTTGGCGGTCACACGGCTGACCGTGCTCTCGTGCAGCGAAACCTCGTCGGCCACGTCGCGCAGGGTCAGGGGGCGGAGGTGCCCGACGCCGCGCCGGAAGAAGCCCTCCTGCCGGGCGACGATTTCCGCCGCTACCTTCAGGATGGTGCCGGCGCGCTGCTCCAGGCTCTTGATGAGCCAGTTGGCGCTTTGCAGCCGCTCGGTCAGGAAGGCCCGGTCCTCGCGGGAACGGGCGCCGAGCAGCGCGCGGGCGTGGAAGCCGCGGTTCACCAGCACACGGGGCAGCGTGTCGGGGTTGAGCTCCAGCACCCAGCCCCCGTCCGGCGCCCGGCGCATCAGGAGGTCCGGCACCACGGCCGGCGCCGGCGCCGCGTCGAAGGACGTGCCCGGCTTGGGGTCGAGCCGCCGGATCTCGGCGGCCATGTCGGCCAAGTCCTCGGCGTCCACGCCGCAGAGGCGCATCAGCCCCGCCCGGTCGCGCTTCGCCAGCAGATCAAGGTTGTCCAGCAGCGCCCGCATGGCCGGGTCCAACCGGTCCCGTTCCGCGAGCTGCACAGCCAAGCACTCGCGCAGGTCGCGGCAGAACAGGCCCGTCGGGTCGAAGCGCTGCATCCGGGCGCGGATCGCGGCCACGCGCGCCGTTTCGCAGCCGAGCGCCGACGCCAAAGCCGCGTCCTCTACGGCCAACCTGCCGGCCGGGTCCAACAGGGCGAGCAGCCGCGCCGCGATCAGCCGGTCGCCCGCGTCGGCGAAGCCCAGGCGGATCTGCTCCCCCAAGTGCTCCCGAAGCGTGCGTCGGGACGAGGCCGTATCCTCGATGCCGTCGGCCGAGTCGTCGGAAAAGTCGGTGCGGCCGCCACGGCCGCTGTAAGCGCCGTCGTAACCGCCCGCGTGCCCGTCCGCGTCGTGCAGGTCGCGCCACCCGGCGTCGAGCGGCGCTTCCGCCTCCGCCGGCATGGTCCCGGACGCGATGGCGACGTGGCAATCGCCGGGGAGCGGCACCGGCGCGGGCGGCGGATCGGCCCGGGCGCCGTCCTCGTCCAGTTCGAGCAGCGGATTCCGCTCCAGCTCCTCCTCGACGAAGGCGGAAACATCGAGGTTGGACGATTGCAGCAGCTTGATCGCCTGCCGCAACTGCGGCGTCATCACCAGCGATTGTGACTGCCGCAGGTCGAGGCGTGGCGCCAGCAGGTGCATGGCGTTCAAAGGCTGAAGCGGTCGCCGAGATAGACGCGGCGGACTCCCTCGTGCGCCACGATGTCGCGCGGCGCCCCTTCCATCAGCACCTGCCCCTCGTGGAGGATGTAGGCGCGGTCGATGATCTCCAGCGTTTCCCGAACGTTGTGGTCGGTGATCAGCACGCCGATGCCTCTGTCCTTGAGGTGCTTGACCAGATCGCGGATCTCGCCCACCGCGATCGGGTCGATGCCGGCCAGAGGTTCGTCCAAAAGGATGTAGGAAGGGTGAGTGGCCAAGGCGCGGGCGATCTCGCAGCGCCGCCGCTCGCCGCCCGAGAGCGCCAGGGCCGGGGTGCGCCGCAGGTGGGCGATGCCGAACTCGGCCAGCAGCGCGTCCAGCATCTGCTCCCGCCGGTCGCGCACGGGTTCCACCACCTCCAGCGCGGCGCGGATGTTGTCCTCCACGTTCAGGCCGCGGAAGATCGAGGCCTCCTGCGGCAGGTAGCCGAGGCCGAGGCGGGCGCGCCGGTACATGGGCAGGCGGGTCACGTCGTGCCCGTCCATCGTCACCGTGCCCTCGTCGGGCTGCACCAGGCCGGTGATCATGTAGAAGGTGGTGGTCTTGCCGGCGCCGTTCGGGCCGAGCAGCCCCACCGCCTCGCCGCGCCGGAGGCTGAGAGAGACGTTCCGCACCACCGGCCGCTTGCGGTAGCGCTTGCCGAGGCCAGTGGCCGAAAGCCCGCCCTCGCCGGAAACCGCGCGCAGCGCGGGGGGGACCGCCGCCGATTGCACGTTCATCGCCGGGGCTGCCTGGACGGGGCAGGGGACGCGCCGCCGTTGTCCTGGTTCGGCTGGATCAGCCCTTGCACCCGCCCGCCCGGCGTCGAAACCAGCCGCGCCACGCCGGTCCGCATGTTCACGATCGCCTCGCGCCCGTTGAGCTGGTTTTCGCCGCGGGTGATCCGCACGTCGCCGAGCAGCCGGGCCATGCCGGTGGCCGGGCTGTACACGCCGCGGTCGCCGCGCACCACCTCCGCCGCGGTGCGGATTTCGACGTTGCCGAAAGCCTCCACCCGGTCGATGCGCCCGGCGCCCGGCGCTTCGCGTTCGCCGGGGGAGTTGGCGCTGGCGCCGGCGGGACGGACGGGCGGCGCCGGCCGGGCGGGGGCGCCGGCCGCCCCCGGGCCGGGC
>CADCTL010000164.1 GCA_902805625.1 uncultured Acetobacteraceae bacterium | reverse complement strand
TGCTGGCCGGTCATCGGGCCGGCGCAGCCGATGCGGATGGGGCCGCCCTGCCCTTGCGCGCGGGCGCCGGCGGTGCCGGCCAGGGCCAGCGCGGAACCGAGAACCAGTCTTCGTTGCAGCATCATCGCTCTCCTCAGGTTGGGTCCGGCGCCTTCGCCGCCGCAACGACGGTAGGCGAGGCCGGGTGCTTTTGCACCAGCCGTCGGGCGGGGCTCAGGCCGGATTCGGTCCATCCGCGGGCAGCGGCGGCGGCAGGGGCGCGCCGCCGCCCAGGTAGGCGTCCCGCACCTCCGGCCGCGCCAGGAGTTCGGCGCCGGTGCCTTCCATGGCGATGCGGCCGTTGACCAGCACGTAGCCGCGATGGGCGAGCCGCAGGGCGAGGTTGGCGTTCTGCTCCACCAGCAGCACGGTCAGCCCGGTCTTGCCGTTCAGGTCGCGGATCGCCCCGAAGATCTGCCGCACCACGAGCGGGGCGAGGCCGAGAGAGGGCTCGTCCAGCAGCAGGAGCCGCGGCCGGGACATCAGGGCGCGGCCGATGGCCAGCATTTGCTGCTCGCCGCCCGACAGCGTGCCGGCGCGTTGCGCCAAGCGCTCGCGCAGCCTCGGGAACAGGGTGAAGACCTGGTCGAGCTGCGCCGAGCGGTCGCCCCCTTCGGCCAGCGTTTCAGCCCCCATGAGCAGGTTCTCGCGGATCGTCATGCGCGGGAATACGCGGCGGCCTTCGGGCGACTGCGCGAGGCCCTGGCGCATGATGGCGTGGGTGGGCAGGCCGGCTATGTCCGTGCCCGCGAGCAGGACGCGGCCCGACCGGGGCTTCGGGTCGCCGCAGATGGTCATCAGCAGGGTGGACTTGCCGGCGCCGTTGGCGCCGATCAGCGTCACGATCTCGCCGGGCATGACCCGGATGGACACGGCCGAGAGCGCCTGGACAGGGCCGTAGCCGGCCGAAACGGCGTCGAGTTCCAGGAGCGGCGACTGCTCGGCGCTCACGCCGCCGTCTCCTCGGGGTCGTCCACGCCGAGATAGGCGGCGATCACGCGCGGGTCGGCGCGCACCGCGGCCGGCGCGTCCGCGGCGATCAGCTTGCCATGGTCCAGCACCACGACGCGGTCGCTGATCCGCATGACCACGCCCATGTCGTGCTCGATGAGCAGGATGGAGGTCCCGCCGGCGCGGATCTCCAGGAGGAGCCGCGCCAACTCGTCCGACTCGCGCGGGTTGAGGCCGGCCGCGGGCTCGTCCAGGCAGAGCAGCGAGGGCTCCGTGCACATGGCGCGGGCGATCTCCAGGCGCCGCTGCGCGCCGTAGGGGAGCGAGCCGGCGGGGTCGTCGGCGCGCTCCAGCAGGCGCGTCGCGTCCAGCCAGCGGCGCGCCTTCTCGATCGCCTCCCGCTCGGCGCGCGGGTAACGCGACAGGCCGAGCACGGCGCCGATGCCCCAGCCCGAGGCCGCCATCAGCGTGTTGTGCTGGGCGATCAGCAGGTTCTCCAGCGCCGTCATGCCGGGGAAGAGGCGGATGTTCTGGAAGGAGCGAGCCACCCCGGCGCGGGCGATGTTGTGCCCGGCCAGGGCGTGCAGCTCCACCGGCAGCGCGCCGGGGACGTGCAGCCTGATGGCGCCGTCGCTCGGGCGGTAGAAGCCGGTGATGCAATTGAACACGGTGGTCTTGCCGGCGCCGTTGGGGCCGATCAGCGCGGTGATCTCGCCGCGCATGGCGGTGAAGGAGACCGTGTCCACCGCCACCAGCCCGCCGAAGCGCATGGTGAGGCCGGCGACTTCGAGGATCATGTCGCGGCGCGGGCGGTCGCCGTCCCTCACCCGTGGCCCTCGCTCACCAGGTCGCCGCTGATGGCGCGCTTCTTCCCGAGGGCGACGGTGGGCGTGCGGGTGCCGACGAGCCCGCGCGGGCGCAGCACCATGATGGCCACCATGGCGCCGCCGAAGACCAGCATCCGCCACTCGTCCAGGTCGCGGAACAGCTCGAAGCCGCCGATCATGACCAGCGCCGCGATCGCCACGCCGACTTGGCTGCCGAGGCCGCCGAGCACGACTATGGCGAGGATGATCGCGCTCTCGATGAAGGTGAAGCTCTCGGGGCTGACGAAGGCCTGGCGCGTGGCGAAGAAGGCGCCGGCGAAGCCGCCGAACATGGCGCCGAGCGCGAAGGCGGAGAGCTTGGTCGTGGTGACGTTGATGCCGAGCGCCCGGCAGGCGATCTCGTCCTCGCGCAAGGCCTCCCAGGCGCGGCCGAGTGGCTGGCGGCGGAGGCGGATCGTCACCCAGTTGGTCAGCAGCGCCAGCCCGAGAATCAGGTAGTAGAGAAAGATGACGCGGTGCGTCGGCGACGGCTCCAGCCCGAAGAAGCCGGCGAAGGTGCCGGGGCCGCCCTCCATGGAGAAGGGCAGGCCGAAGAAGGAGGGGCGCGGGATGCCGCCGATGCCGTTCGGTCCGCCCGTGAGGCCCACCCAGTTGATGAGCACGACGCGGATGATTTCGCCGAACGCGAGCGTGACGATGGCGAGGTAGTCGCCCCTGAGCCGCAGCACCGGGAAGCCGAGCAGGACGCCCCAGAAGGCGGCGAGGATGCCGGCCAGCGGCAGGCAGACCCAGAAGGACAGGCCGAAATACTGCGCCAGCAGCGCGTAGGAGTAGGCGCCGATCGCGTAGAAGGCGACGTAGCCGAGGTCGAGCAGCCCGGCGAGGCCGACCACGATGTTCAGGCCCCAGCCGAGCATTACGTAAGTGAGCACCAGGATGCCGATGTCGAGTTCGTAGCGGCCGATGCCCGGGATGAACGGCAGCACCACCGCGAGGCCGAGTAGCACCGGCGCGACGAACGCCCCGGCGCGCTCCAGCCGCGCGGTCCAGGGGCCGGGCCCGGTGGAGGGGCGGAGGCCGCGCTGGCCGAGCCATAGCGAGAGCACCAACCGCCCGAGGAAGACTATGCCGCAGACGATCGCCACGTCGGCCCAGCGCGTGCGGAGGAACAGCCCGCCGGTGGGAGAGACGTCCGTGCGGAGGCCGACCAGCGGGGCGAAGAGGCCGAGGGCGACGAGCGCCGCGAGGCCGGCGTCGCGCAGCGCGGCGGCGGGGATCATACCTTCTCGACCTCCTGCCGGCCGAGCAGGCCGGTGGGCAGGAAGATCAGGGTGAGGACCAGGATGGAGAAGGCGGCGACGTCCTTGTACTGCACGCTGAAATAGGCGCTCCAGAAGGTCTCGATCAGGCCGATGAGCAGGCCGCCGAGCACCGCGCCGGGGAGCGAGCCGATGCCGCCGAGGACGGCCGCGGTGAAGGCCTTCACCCCGGCGAGGAAGCCGATGTAGAAGTCGATCACGCCGTAACGCAGCAGGTACATGGTGCCCGCCACCGCCGCCAAGGCCGCGCCGATGACGAAGGTGAGGCTGATGGTCCGGTCGGTGTCGATGCCGAGAAGCGCGGCCATCTTCCGGTCCTGCTCGCAGGCGCGCATGGCCCGGCCGAGCGGCGTGCGCGTGACCAGGATGGTGAAGGCCGCCAGCGCGGCAAGCGTGGTGCCGATGATGAGCATCTGCATGTAGGAGAGCTGCACCGCGAAATCGCCCTCGCGGAACACCTCCACCCCGCCGCGCAGCACCGCTTCCACCGGCTTGACGCGCGCGCCCTGGCTGACCTGCACGTAGTTCTGCAACACGATGGAGAGGCCGATGGCGGAGATCAGCGGCGCGAGGCGGAAGGAGCCGCGCAGGGGCCGGTAGGCGACCCGTTCCACCGTCCACCCGTACAGAGCGGTGACGGCGACGGAGGCGAGCAGCATGAGGAGGATGGCGGCCGTTCCGTCCATGACGCCGCCGAGCTGGAGCAGCAACAGGGCGATGAGGGCCACGAAGGCGCCGATCATGAAGACGTCGCCGTGGGCGAAGTTGATCATGCCGATGATGCCGTAGACCATGGTGTAGCCCACGGCGATCAGGCCGTAGATCATCCCCAAGCTGATCCCGTTGATCAGCTGCTGCAACGCGTAGGCCAAGGGTTTCTCCCGGCAGCCTTTTCCCTGTGCCGGCGACGCTAGGGCAGCGGGGGCGGCTTGCGAAGGGGACATTGCCGACTTGGCCGCCAGCGGCGATGATCGCCGAAAGATCGGGGAGGACAGCCATGGCTGACGCGACCGGACCGGAACGCTTGCCGCCGCGTGCCCCGGAGGAGATGACGTCCCGGCAAAGGGAGGTCGCGGCGGCGATCTCCGGCGGCCCGCGCGGCGGGCTGCGCGGGCCTTTCCAGGCTTGGCTGCGGAGCCCTGAGGTCGCGGACCGCTTCCAGAAGGTCGGCGAGTACGTCCGCTTCAACAGCACGATCCCGCCGGCGCTGAACGAGCTCGCCATCCTCGTCACCGCGCGCGAGTGGACGGCGCAGTACGAATGGTACGCGCACCACGCGCTGGCCATGAAGGCCGGCCTCCCGCCCGCCATCGCCGAAGCGATCGCGCGCGGCGAGCGGCCGGAGGGCATGGATGCGGACCAGCGCGCCGTGTACGACTTCGCCACCGAGCTGCACCGCGAGCGGTCCGTGTCGGACGCCGCCTACGCCGCCGTGATGGAGCGCTTCGGCGAGCAGGGCGTGGTCGATCTGATCGCGGCCTGCGGCTACTACGTCGCGGTGGCGATGACGCTGAACGTCTCGCGCGTGCCTCTGCCGGAGGGCGTGGCGCCGCCGCTGGCGCCGCTGCCCCGGGCTTCGGGGGCCTGACGGTCGTGGCCGGGCCGCTCGAAGGCGTCCGGGTCGTCGAGGTCGGGCAGGCGCTCGCGGGACCGCTCGCCGGGGCGATTCTGGCCGACATGGGCGCCGAGGTCGTCAAGGTGGAGAAGCCGGATGGCGGGGACGACGCGCGCGGCTGGGGGCCGCCCTGGGGGCCGCCGCTCGGCGGCGACACCTCGCTCTACTTCCATGGGCAGAACCGCAACAAGCTGGGCGTCTCGCTGGACCTGAAGGCGGCGGAGGACGTGGAAGCGCTGCACCGGCTCTGCGACACGGCGGACATCCTGATCCAGAACCTGCGTCCCGGCGTGGTGGACGCGATCGGGATCGGGCCGGACGCGATGCTGGAGCGGCACCCGCGCCTGGTCTACTGCTCCATCTGGGCCTTCGGGTACGAGGGGCCGATGCGCCTGGCGCCGGGCTTCGACCCGCTGCTGCAAGCGTACGGCGCGATGATGTCGCTGACCGGGCGGGCGGACGACCCGCCGACCTTCTGCGGCGCTTCCATCAACGACAAGGCGACCGGCATGTTCTGCGTCATCGGCGCGCTGGCGGCGCTGCGGCAGCGCGACCGGACGGGCCGGGGCTGCTTGGTGGACACGTCGCTGTTCGAGACGGCGGTGCATTGGGTCGAGGGGCCTCTCAACGCCTACTTGGCCAACGGGCAGGTGCCGAAGCGGCACGGCACGGGCGGCGCGGTGATCGTGCCGTACCAAGTATTCGAAACGGCGGACCGACCGCTCTGCCTCGCGGCGGGGAACGACCGGCTCTGGGCGCGTTGCGCGAAGGTGCTCGGGCATCCGGAGTGGGGGACGGATCCGCGCTTCGCCACGGGGCCGCAGCGGGTGCGGAACAAGGGGGAGCTGATACTGCTCATCCAGGCGGCGCTGCGGGAGCGGACGCGGGCGCATTGGCTCGAAGCGCTCGCAGCGGCGGGCGTGCCGGGCGGGCCGGTGAACGACATAGCCGAGTTGGCGGCGACGGAGCAGCTCGCGGCGGTGGGCATCTTGCAGGAGTTGCCGGAGGGCGGGCCGCGCGTGGTGGGCCTGCCGATCTCCTTCGACCGGCGGCGCCCCCGCTCGGCCCGCCGGGCGCCACGGTTGGGCGAACACAACGGGCAGGTGCTGGGACGTCCGTAGCAATCGAGGAGCGTGGACCATGGCGGAGAACGGCTACAACGTCGGCGACTTGGTGGCGGAGTTCCTGTCGCGGGTCGGCGTTTCCACCTGCTTCGGCATCGTCTCGGTCCACAACATCCCGATGCTGGACGGCATCGGGCGGCGCAACGCGATCCGCTACGTGATGGCGCGCGGCGAGATGGGCGGCGCGCACATGGCCGATGCCTACGCGCGCGTGTCCGGGCACCTCGGCGTGGTGTTCTCCTCCACCGGGCCGGGCGCCGCCAACGCGGTCCCGGGCCTCGTTGAGGCGCGATTCGCCGGCAGCCCGGTGCTGCACATCACCGGGCAGACGGCGACCAAGTTCCTCGACCGCGACATGGGGACCGTCCACGACCTGCCGGGCCAGACGGCGATGCTAGGCGCTGTGTGCAAGGCGGCCTTCCGCGTCCGCTCGGCGCAGGAAGCGCTGGGCGTGCTGACGCGCGCCGCCGCGCTCGCGCTCACGCCGCCCATGGGCCCGGTGAGCGTGGAGGTGCCGATCGACATCCAGCGCACCGCCATCGCCCGGCCGGACGCGCTCGACACGCTCGTCCTGCCGGTGCCGCCGCCCTTGCCGCCTGCCGAGGCGGCGCTGGACGCGGCGGCGGAGGTGCTGGCGCGGGCGCGGCGGCCCATGCTGTGGCTCGGCAACGGCGCCAAGGCGGCGGGCGCGGCGGCGATGCGGCTGCTCGACCTCGGCTTCGGCGCCGTGAATTCCTGGAACGGGCGCGGCGTCGTGCCCGAGGACCACCCGATGACGCTCGGCGGGCTGCAAGGCAACGGCGCGCCCCGCGTCCAGGAGTTCTACCGTTCTTGCGACGCGATGCTGGTGGTGGGATCGCGGCTGCGCGGGCATGAGACCGCGGAGTTCTCGATCAAGCTCCCGCAGCCGTTGGTGCAGGTGGACGTCGACCCGGCCGCGGACGGCCGCACCTACCCCAACGCCGCCTTCGTGTGCGGCGACGCGGCGCTGGCGATGGAGGGGCTGGCGGCGCGGCTGCGGGGCCGCATCAATGTCGATCCGGGCTTCGCCGCTGATTTCCAAGAGACGCGGCGGCGGGCGACGGCGGAGTACTTGGAGACGCTCGGCCCCTACGCGGATTTCCCGGCGGCGCTGCGGGGCGCCCTGCCCCGCGACGCGCTTTGGGTGCGGGACATCACCATCAGCAACAGCTCTTGGGGCAATCGCATCTTCCCCGTGTACGGGCCGCGCGACGCGGTGCATCCGGTGAGCGCGGCCATCGGACCGGGCCTGCCGATGGGCATCGGCGCGGCGCTGGCGGGCGGGGGCCGGAAGGCGATCGCCATGGTGGGCGACGGCGGCTTCGCGGTGAACCAGACGGAGCTGTGGACCGCTGTGCAGGAGCGCGCGGAGCTGGTGGTCATGGTGATGAACGACCGCGGCTACGGCGTCATCAAGCACATCCAGGGCGCGTTGCAGGACGGTCGGATGTTCTTCGGCGACCTGCAGGGGCCGGACTTCGGCAAGCTGGCGGCGACGGCCGGGCTGCCGGCCTTCCGGGTCGGCGCCGCGGCGGACCTCGCGGGGACGGTGTCGCGGGCGGTGGCGACGCCGGGGCCTTCGCTGGTGGAGGTGGACATGGCGGCGATCGGCGCCTTCCCGCCCTACGCGCCTTACAACACCATGGGCATCTACGCGCGGAAAGCGGCCGAGTAGTCAGCCGCCGCCGTCGCGGAGCAGCCCGGCGACGATCCGTTCGAGCTGCCCGAGCGTGGCGCAGGTGGCGGCCACGCGGCAGTGGGGCGCGTAGCGGTGCATGTCGGAGTCGCCGGTTCCCCACAGCGTGCGGACTTCGGGGTTGAGCCAGATGACCTGCTTCGCCCGGTTGGCGATGCGTCCGAGCACGTCCACCCGCGGATCGGCGCGGTTCCCGCGCCCGTCGCCCAGGACGATGACGGTGGTCCGGCGGTCCAGGACCGGCATCCAGCCCTGCTCGAAGGCGGCGAGCGCGTTGCCGTAGTTCGAGGAGCCGAAGCCGACAAGGTCCATGATCTCCGGTATGGCGCGCTCGATCGGCTGGCGTCCGAGGATGGCGCTCACCTCCACCACATCGCCGGAGAAGGCGAAGGAGCGGAGGCCCGACAGCGCCTCGTTCAGCGAATGCAGGAACAGAAGCAGGAACTCCGCCACCGCGGCGACGGAACCGCTGACGTCGCAGAGCACGACCAAGCGCGGCTTCTCGACGCGCCGGCGCTTCCAGACCGGCAGGAAGGGCAGCCCGCCCCAGGCCATGTTGCGGCGGATCGTGCGGCGCGCGTCGAGCTGGCCGCGGCGGGAGCGCCAGCGTCTGCGGCCGTACTGGACCGCGAGGCGGCGCGCCATCGCCCGCACCAGCACGCGCATGCGTTCCCGGTCGCGGCGGTCGATCGCGGAGAGGCGCGTCGCAGCGAGCCGGCGTTCGCGCTGCCGCTCGGCCTCGCCCTCTGCGAAGAGGCGGAGATTCTGTCGCGCGAAGCTCCGCACCTCGCCACGCAGCCATTCGCGCCGGCGACGCAGGCCTTCGCCCGCGGGAGTGTCGCCGAGGCGGGCGATCTCGCGCTCAAGCGCCTCCAGGCCCATGCGCTCCAGGATGCGGCGGGTGAAGAGGTTGACTTGCGTGAACACCGCTATGTCCGACAGCCCCGCTTCGGCCGCGGCTCCCTCCATCGCCGCCGCGAGGCCGGCCCGGTCGCCGTCGCGCAGCATGGCGGCCAAGCCGCCGCCGCCTGCGCCCTCGCCGAGCCCGTCGCCGCCGGTGGGCTGTTCGGAAGCACGGGTCGGCGTTTCCGGCGCCGGGGCCGCGAAACCCTCGCGGCTGAAAAAGCGGTCGAAGCAGCTTTCGAGCAGCGCCTTCTCGTCCA
The DNA here is from genome assembly GCA_902805625.1 of uncultured Acetobacteraceae bacterium. GTDB lineage: Bacteria > Pseudomonadota > Alphaproteobacteria > Acetobacterales > Acetobacteraceae > Craurococcus. Next base: position 3,480 of record CADCTL010000164.1, on the reverse strand, counting down.
CCGTCTTGGCCAGAACGAGGGACAGCGTGTCGCGCAACAAGCTGCGGTCCGCCAGCCCGACCACCTCGACCGCGCGGGCCGCGTCGATGCTTTCCGCCGGAGAGGCGCGCAGCCCGGCGCTCCTCGCGGCGCGGACGAAGTCGAGGAGCGGCGGGTTCACTGGGCGGCCGGGCGGAGGTCGGCCTCCCTCCGAGCGGCGTGGAGCAGATCGCCGAGGCGGGCTTCCGCTGCTTCGATGTCGGCTTCGAACTTCAGCAGCACGTTGAGCGTGCCGCGCACCAGCTCCGGGTCCAGCTCGCGCGCGTGCAACAGGACCAGCGTCCGCGCCCAGTCCAGGGTTTCGCTGACCGAGGGCAGCTTGCGGAGGTCGAGGCCGCGCAGCTCCTGCACGAAGCGCAACACCTGCCGCCGCAGCCCGGCCTCGATGCCCGGCACGCGCGCGGCGAGTATTCGGCCTTCGAGCTTGGCGCCCGGCAGGCCGATGTGGAGGTGGAGGCAACGGCGCTTCAGCGCGTCGCCCAGGTCGCGCGTGCTGTTGGAGGTGAGCACCACGAGCGGCGGCACGGCGGCGCGCACCGTGCCGATCTCGGGAACGCTCACCTGGTAGTCTGCCAGGATCTCCAGCAAGAAGGCCTCGAACTCCTGGTCGGCCTTGTCCACCTCGTCGATCAGCAGCACCGCGCCCTCGGGCTCGCGCAAAGCGCGCAGCAGCGGGCGCGGTTCGAGGAAGCGCTCGGAGAAGAACAAGTCGCCGAAGCCGTGCAGGCGCTCCAGCGCGGCGTCCAGGCCGGGCTCCTCGCCCAGCGCGGCGCCGAGCCGGTCTTTCAGTATCTGCGTGTAGAGGAGCTGCTTGCCGTACTTCCACTCGTACAGCGCCTTGCTCTCGTCCAGCCCCTCGTAGCACTGCATCCGCACCAGCGGCAGCTCGAGCCAAGCGGCGGCGCTCTTCGCCAACTCCGTCTTGCCGACGCCTGCCGGGCCCTCCACCAGGATCGGCTTGCGGAGGTGGTGGGCGAGGTACACAGCCGTCGCGGTTTGCCGGTTGGCGATGTAGCCGGCGCTTTCCAGCCCCGCTTCGGTCGCCTCGATGGAGTGCAGCAGGGCGTGGAAGCGCGGCTCCGTTCCCATTCAGCCCCGGCCCATGGCGTGGAACTCGCGGTTCGGGCGAAGTTCCGTCGCGTTGGCGAGGCGGTTGGACATGGAGAAGAAGGCCGCGATGGCGGCGATGTCCCAGATCTCGTCCTCGTTGAAGCCGGCGTCGCGCAACGCCTGACGGTCCGATTCCGAAACCAAGTGGGCTTCCAGCGCCACCTTCAAGGCGAAGCCCAGCATCGCCTTCTGCTTCGGGGTGACGTTGTCGGCCTTGCGCCAGTTGGCGCCCACCAGCTCGGAGATCGTCGGGTCTTTGGCGCGGATGCGGAGGATCGCGCCGTGGGCCACCACGCAATACTGGCACTGGTTGGCGCTGCTGATGGCGACCACGATCATCTCGCGCTCGGCGGCGGTCAGGCCCTCGCGCTTGTCCATCAGCGCGTCGTGGTAGGCGAGGAAGGCGCGGAACTCCGCCGGGCGGCGGGCCAGCAGGAGGAAGACGTTCGGGACGAAGCCGGCCTTCTCCTGCACCGCCAGCATGCGGTCGCGGATGTCGTCCGGCATTTCGTCCAGGGCGGGGACGGGGAAGCAGCTCACGGGGTCGGGCGCTGTCGCCATGGTGCGGTTCCTTTCCATTGAGCGGCGCGCGGAATGGATACATGCTGGCGGCAAGCGGTGGAAGCCGCGGATGGGAGGGAGCGGAGGCCATGCAGCTTTCCGACAGGGTGACCGGCGGGGCGCTGGTGCTGCTCGGCGCCGCCGCGGCCTACGGGGGCTCGCGGCTGCCCGCGGTGCCGGGGCAGGACGTCGGCCCGGCCGCATTTCCCATGCTGATCGGCGGCGGCCTCGTGCTGTGCGGCGTCTTGATCGCGTTCGGCATCGGTCAGGCTTTCGAGGCGCCGGAAGCGGACGCGGAGGGGGCGCCGCGCTTCGCAGGGCTGCGGGCGCTGCTGCCCCCGGCGCTGCTGGTTTTCTACGTGCTGACCGTGGACCGGCTCGGCTTCCTGCCCACAGCGGCGGCCATGGTGCTGGCGACCGCCCTCACCTTCGGGGCGCGGTGGCGCTTGGCGGTTCCGCTGGCGATCGCGGCGCCGCTGCTGGTCCACCTCGTCTTCTACAAGCTGCTGCGGGTGCCCCTGCCCGCGGGCCTCCTGCCGGCGCCGTGGGCGGCGTCATGAACGACATGCTGGAAGCGCTGCGCATGGTCGCGGCGCCGGACGTGCTGGTGGCCATCATGGCGTCCGCCATCTACGGGCTGGTGGTGGGCTCCCTGCCCGGCCTGTCCGCCACGATGGCCACGGCGCTGCTGGTGCCCGTCACCTTCCACCTTTCACCCATCGCGGCGGTGGCGACCATCATCACCGCCTCCGCCATGGCGATCTTCTCGGGCGACATACCGGGCTGCCTGCTGCGCATCCCCGGCACGCCGGCCTCCGCCGCCTACACGGACGAGGCCTACGCCATGACGCGCAAGGGCCAGCCGGAGGTGGCGCTCGGCGCCGGGCTGTGGTTCAGCGCCATAGGCGGCATCGTCGGCACGCTCTCGCTGGTGCTGATGGCGCCCCTGCTGGCGGAGATGGCGCTGTCCTTCTCCACCTATGAGTATTTCTGGCTGGCGTTGCTCGGGCTGATGTGCGCGACCTTGGTGGCGCGTTCCTCGCCGGTGAAGGCCATCGCCGCCATGCTGCTCGGCCTGCTGGTGTCGTGCATCGGCATGGAGAACCCGGCGGGCACGCCGCGTTTCACCTTCGGCGTGCCCGACCTGTTGGGCGGGATCGAGCCGGTGCCGGCGCTGGTGGGTGTCTTCGCGCTGGCGGAGGTGATGCGGGCGCTGACGCGGCCGCCCCCGCCGGCGGTGCCGCACCGGCGTTTCGGCAGCATCCTCAAAGGGCAGTGGGCGCTTACCAAGAAGTACCAGTGGCCGATGTGGCGCGGCAACGTCATCGGCATCATCATCGGCGTGCTGCCCGGCGCCGGCGCGGACATGGCGGCCTGGGTCAGCTACGCCATGTCCAAGAAGTTCTCCAAGGAGCCGGAGAAATTCGGCACAGGCCACCCGGAGGGGCTGGTGGAGGCGGGCGCGTCCAACAACGCCTCGCTCGCGTCCGGCTGGGTGCCTTCGCTGCTGTTCGGCATCCCCGGCGACACCATCACCGCCATCGCCATCGGCGTGCTCTACATGAAGGGGCTGAACCCCGGGCCGACGCTGTTCACCGAGCGGGCGAGCAGCATGTACGCGCTCTACATCATCTTCATCGTGGCGAACATCATCATGATCCCGCTCGGCATCGGGATGATCCGCATCGCCACGCGGGTGCTGCGGGCGCCGCTGGCGGGGGTGATGCCGGTGATCCTGCTGCTCTGCGCCGTGGGGGCCTTCGCCACGGG
>CADCTL010000163.1 GCA_902805625.1 uncultured Acetobacteraceae bacterium | reverse complement strand
CCACGGCGCCATCACCGCCGCCATCGCCGCCCTCAAGGGCCCGCTGCACGGCGGCGCCAACGAGGCGGTGATGCACATGCTCAAGGAGGTGGGCGGCCCGGAGAAGGCGGCCGAGTGGCTGCAAAGCCGCTTCGACCACAAGGCGCTGGTGATGGGCTTCGGCCACCGCGTGTACAAGAGCGGCGACAGCCGCGTGCCCACCATGACCAAATACGCCGAGAAGATGGCGGAGGTGGTCGGCGACCGCCGGTGGATGGAGACCAGCCGCATCCTCGCCGCCGAGATGGTGAGGCAGAAGAACATCCACCCCAACCTCGATTTCCCGACCGGCCCCGCGTACTACCTCATGGGTTGGGAGATCCCGCTGTTCACGCCGATCTTCGTGGCGTCGCGCATCACCGGCTGGGCGGCGCACGTCTTCGAGCAGGCGGAGGACAACCGGCTCATCCGCCCGCTCTCCGCCTACACCGGATTGGAGCAGCGCCCCGTGCCGCCCCTGTCCTCGCGTCACTGATCCGCGTCGTCGCCGGGAGCGGCCGTCGGCATCGCCGGCGGCCGTTCGCGCGTACGGCGGAGCGCGAGTCGCGTGTCCGCGGCGTCGCAACGCGGGGCGCGCGCGTGGAATTCGTGTGCACCGTTGCGGTTTTTGTTGACACGCACCGTGCGTGTGCAGATAGCGTGAGTCGCGCGCACGACTCTAAAACGATTCGCACGACGCGGGTCGTACGGGGTTCGATCAACGTGCGCGGCAGGAGAGGACGGTCCATGGACCGCAGACAGGACGGGACGGCGGCGGCAGTTCTCGCCGCAGGTCTCGTGCCGGTGCGGGGCGAGAGCATCGCCCGGCATTCGGAACACGCGGCTGAGGGACGAGCGACGCGGCGGGAAGCCGCCGACCGCCCGTCGCCGCAGTCCTTTCTGCCGGACGGGACAGCGACCGGTGCGGCGACGCGCGACACGGGATCCGCGCGCCGCCGCTTCTCGCACGACCGACCCTGCCCATCCCGGTACGCCACTGAACGGCGCGGCCGGGCCCGCAACGCGATCACGGAGATCCTGACCAGATGACCGACACCACCGAAACGCCGACGGCCCCGCGGGCCCAGGCGATGGCCATGTCCACCAGCCGCCGCACCGCCGCCAAGGGCACCGCGCGCAGCCGCGCCGCGGCGCCGAAGAAGACGGCCGCCCGCAAGCCGGCCGCCGCCAAGAAGACCGCTACCAAGACGGCGGCCCGCAAGCCCGCCGCCAAAAAGACGGCCGCCCGCAAGCCGGCCGCCGCGAAGAAGACGACGGCGCGCACCGCGGCGCGGAAGCCCGCCGCCCGCAAGACGGCGACCGCGGCGCGCAAGCCGGCCGCCCGCAAGGCGACCACGACCCGGAAGGCGCCCGCCCGCAAGGCGACCGCCGCCCGCAAGACGGCGACCGCGGCGCGCAAGCCGGCAGCC
>CADCTL010000162.1 GCA_902805625.1 uncultured Acetobacteraceae bacterium | reverse complement strand
CTCAACCTCTCGGTGGAGGTGTCATCGGTGGCGCTCATCGAGATGTGCCAGGAGCTGGGCGCGCTCTACCTCGACACCTGCATCGAGCCTTGGGCCGGGGGCTACACCGACCCGTCGCTCAGCCCCTCCCAGCGCTCCAACTACGCGCTGCGCGAGAGCGCGCTCGCGGTGGCCCGCGCGTACCCGAACGGCCCGACCGCGGTGCTGACCCACGGCGCCAACCCCGGCCTCGTGTCGCACCTGATGAAGGAGGCGCTGCTCAACCTCGCCCGCGACACCGGCCTCGGCGACGCGGTGCCGCAAGACCGCAGGGCTTGGGCGGCGCTGGCCGAGCGGCTGGGCGTCAAGGCGGTGCATGTCGCCGAGCGGGACACCCAGGTCGCGGCGGGCCGCCCCAAGCAGGTGGGCGAGTTCGTCAACACCTGGTCCATCGACGGCTTCGTGGGCGAGGGCTGCCAGCCGGCCGAACTCGGCTGGGGTTCGCACGAGCGCGCGCTGCCGGCGGACGGCCACCGACACGAGTTCGGCTGCGACGCGGCGATTTACCTGCTGCGCCCCGGCGCCGGCACGCGCGTGCGGAGCTGGACGCCGCTGGAAGGCCCGATGCACGGCTTCCTCGTCACGCACAACGAGTCGGTCTCCATCGCCGACTACTACACGGTGCGCGACGAGAACGGCGCGGTGCGCTACCGGCCGACCGTCCACTACGCCTACCACCCCTGCGACGACGCGGTGCTCTCGCTCCACGAGATCGCCGGCAAGAACTGGCAAATGCAGCCCCGCCAGCGCTTGATGATGGACGAGATCACCTCCGGTATCGACGAGCTGGGCGTGCTGCTCATGGGCCACGCGAAGGGCGCTTATTGGTACGGCTCGCGCCTTTCGGTCGAGCAGGCGCGCGAGTTGGCGCCGCACAACAACGCCACCAGCTTGCAGGTGACGGCGGCGGTGCTGGCCGGTCTGGTCTGGGCCATCGAGAACCCGCGCGCGGGCATCGTGGAGGCCGACGAGATCGACCACCGGCGCCCCATGGAAGTGATGCGGCCCTACCTGGGCGAGGTGGTCGGCGTGTACTCCGACTGGACGCCGCTCCAGGGCCGCGGCTTCCCGTTCCCGGAGCAGGTGGACGAGTCCGACCCTTGGCAGTTCTCCAACATCCGGGTCACTTGAACGCGCCTACCCGTTCGGTCGCAGGATCTGCCTGAGCACGCCGCCTTCGGCCAGCCGGTCGAAGGCGGCGTTTATTTCTTCAAGCGGGAGGAAGCCGCTCCGCAGCCGCCCGACCGGCAGCTTGCCGCGCTTGTACATCCGCAGGAAGCGCGGGATGTCGCGCTCCGGCACGCAGCTTCCCATGTAGCTGCCGAGGATGCTCTTCTCATCCGACACCAACTGCGCGTGCAGGTAGGAGAAGCGAGCGTCGGATGCTGGAAGCCCGGCGCTCACCGTGCTGCCGCCGCGCGCGGTGATGGCCTGCGCCAGCTCCATGGCTTTGATGGTGCCCGCGGTCTCGATCACCGTGTCGAGCCCGCCGTCGGTCGCGTCCCGCACCTGCTCCGCGCAATCGGGCTCGGTCGCCAGGAAGGTGTCCGTGGCGCCCCACTGCCGCGCCAAGCCGAGCTTCTCCGGGTTGGCGTCCACCGCCACGATGCGTTCCGCCCCGCCCGCCACCGCGGCGAAGAGCGCGTTCATGCCGACCCCGCCCAGCCCCACCACCGCCACGGCGTCGCCGGCCTGGAGCCCCGCCGTGTTCAACACCGCGCCGGCGCCCGTCATCACCGCGCAGCCGAAGATCGCCGCGTCCTCCAGCGGTATGTCGGGGTCTATCTTCACGGCCGCCCGGCGCGACACCACGGCGTACTGCGCGAAGAGCGACAGCCCGCTGCCGTGGTTCACCGCTTCGCCGTTCAGCCGACGGATGCGCTTGGCGCCTGAAACCAGCGTGCCGGCCGACCGCGCCGCGAAGCCGCTCGGGCAGATGTTCGGGCGGCCGCGCACGCAATAGCGGCAGTGGCCGCAGGAGGTGACGAACACCGTCACCACGTGGTCGCCCGGCTTCAGGTCGGTCACGCCTTCGCCCAGCTCGCGCACGACGCCGGCGCCCTCATGCCCGATGACGATGGGCACCGGCCGCGGCCGGATGCCTTCGATCCCCGACAGGTCGGAGTGGCAGAGGCCGGCCGCGGCGATCTCGATCAGCACCTCGCCGGGGCCGGGCGGGTCCAACTCGACCTCCTCCACCACCAGCGGCCGGCTTTCCGCGTAGGGGCGCGGCCGGCCCTGCTCGAACATGATCGCCGCCTTCATCCGCATGGCGCGGCCCCCTCTACTCGATGCGGATGCCGGCGGCCCGCGCGACCTCCACGTTCTCCGCCACCTCGCGCGTCATGCGCGCGGCGAACTCTTCCGGTCCCTCGCCCTGCACGAAGCCGCCCTGGTCCACGATGCGCTTGGCGATGTCGGGCCGCCGCAGCAAACCCTGCACGTCGGCGGCGATGCGGCGCACGAGGGGCTCCGGCATCCGCCCCGGCCCGACGAAGCCGTACCAGGGGCTGGTGTCCGGGATCCCCAATCCCGCCTCGGCGAGGGTGGGCACGCCCGGCAGCACCTCCGAGCGATCGGGGCCGGCGACGGCCAGCGGACGCAGCTTGCCGTCGCGCACCAGCCCGATGGCGCCCGACAATGTGCTGAAGGTGATCGGCACGCGCCCGCCGATCACGTCCTGGAGCGCGGGCGGCGCGCCGCGGTACGCCACGTTGGTCAGCTCGATACCCGCTTTGCGCCGGAACATCTCCATGGCGAAGTGCCCCGTGGCCCCGGTGCCCGAAGAGGCGTGCGCCATGCCGGGCCGCTTCTTCGCCGCTTCCACCACGTCCTGCGCGGTGCGGAAGGGCTGGTCCGGCCCGGTGAACAGCACGGTGGGCGAGTTGTAGAGCAGCACGATGGGCGTGAAGTCGGCCAAGGTGTCGAAGGGCAGTTTCGCGTGCAGCGCCGCGTTGCTGGTGTGGGTGCTGGCGCACAGGTAAAGCGTGTAGCCGTCCGGCGGCGACTTCGCGACCGCCTCGGCGGCGATGATCCCGCTGGCGCCGGCGCGGTTCTCGATCACCAGCGGCTGGCCCCAGAGCTGCTGCAAGGGCTCCTGCAACAAGCGCCCGCCGAAATCCGTGGGGCCTCCCGCTGGGTAGCCGACGATCAGGCGGACAGGGCGGTCGGGCCAATTCGCCTGGGCGCGGGCGAGGCCGGTGGCCGTGGCAGCGGCACCCGCGGCGAGCGCCATCGCGGCGCGGCGCGTCACTCTCGGCATCGTCGCCTCCCTCCGTTCCCGTGTCCGGGCGCGGACGCCCACCGGGTCTCGTTACGGGGAGCACGGTCCGATGCCGCCCCGCGGGCGTCAAGCACGGGAGCCGGGCAGGCCCGGCGCTTGCTCCGGCATCGGCCCGCGGCTTCTTGTACGTCCGCCCGGAAACCCCGTCCTCCAAGGCGCGATTTCTTTTCGATACAGCAAGGACATGCTCGTGCTCCGCGACCTGGGACAATGCTCCGTCGCCGCCCTGACCCTGGACGGCCCGCGTCACGACGAGTTGGGCAATGCCATGCGCCTGCTGCGGAGCGCGGGCGCGGAGGTGCAGGTGGTCTCGGCCAAGGGCGGCGCCGACGGCGTCCCGGTCGGGCGCGCGGAGCCGGACCTCTACGACGCCGTGCTGCTGCCTTGCGCCGTGACCGACCTGGAGCGGTGGGATGCGGGCGCGGAAGCGATGGCCTTCGTCGAGCACTTCCTGCGCTCGGGCAAGCTGGTCCTGGGCTTCGCCGCCGCGCTGGACGGCGCCGGGGAAACGATGACGCTGCCGCGCTAACCGCCGCGGCGCAGGAAGGGGTTTCCCAGCCGCTCCTGCCCGAAAGACGAGCCCGGCCCGTGGCCGCACAGGAAGGCGATGTCGTCGCCGAGCGGCAGCAGCTTGCGGCGGATGGAGGCGATCAGCGCCGCCCCGTCGCCGTAGGGGAAGTCGGTCCGGCCGACCGAGCCCTGGAACAGCACGTCGCCCACCAGCGCGAAGCGCAGCGCCGCGCTCACGAACACGACGTGCCCCGGCGTGTGGCCGGGGCAGTGCAGCACGGAGAAGGCGACCCCGGCGATCTCCACCTCGTCGCCTTCGGAAAGCCAACGGTCGGGCAGAACGTCGCGGGCGCCCTCGATCCCGAAGCGCGCGGCCTGCTCCGCCAGCCCTTCCAACAGGAAACGGTCGCGCTCGTCCGGGCCGATGATGGGCGGCGGCGCCGGCCGGCCCGCGGCGAGCGCGTCGCGCAAGTCCGCGGCGCCCCCGGCGTGGTCCATGTGGCCGTGGGTGAGCAGGATGCGCTCCACGGTCGCGCCCGTTTCGGCGACGGCCGACATGATGCGGTCCACGTCGCCGCCGGGGTCCACCACCACGCCCTTGCCCGTGTCCTCGTCCCACAGAAGCGAGCAATTCTGCTGAAACGGCGTGACCGGGATGACCGCGGCCTTGAGGCCCATGGCAGCGACCTTCTTCCTTTGAGGAGGCGCGAACCGTAGGCACCGCGGCCACCGCCGGCAAGGCGCTGGACCGCGCGGCGCCCGCGGCGCACACCCCTCCCATGTCCAGCCGAACCCGCCCGCGGGGCGACCTTCTCGCGGGCGGCGGCGCGGCCCTGCCGCCCCGCGTCGTGATGGCCATGCTGCTGCTCTGCGGCGCCTGGGGCTTCAACATGGTCGCCATGAAGGTCGGCACCGAGGGCATCCCGCCGGTGCTGCAAGCCGGGCTGCGCTCCGTCGTGGCGGCGCCGCTGCTCATCGTGTGGTGCCGCTGGCGCGGCGTGGATCTCGGCGATTGGCGCCGGGACGGCACCTTGCTGCCGGGTCTGGCGGTGGGCGCGGTGTTCGGGCTGGAGTTCCTGCTCCTCTACACCGGCCTCGGCTTCACCACCGCGTCCCGCGCCGTGGTGTTCCTCTACACGGCGCCGTTCTTCGTGGCGCTCGGCGTCCACGTCCTGCTGCCGGACGACAAGCTGACGCCGGCCAAGGCCGCCGGCCTCGGCGTCGCCTTCCTCGGCCTCCTCCTCGCCTTCGCGGAAGGTTTGGTGGCGCCGGGGGGCAAGGCGACCTTGCTCGGCGACGCGATGTGCCTGCTGGCGGGCGCCTTTTGGGCGGCCACCACCCTGATGGTGAAGGCGTCCCGGCTGCGCGACGCCCCGCCCGCCCTGGCGCTGCTGTACCAGCTCGTCGTCTCGGCGCCGCTGCTGCTGCTCGCTTCGGTTCTGCTGGGCGAGGGCTTCGCCCTGTCGCCCACGCCGCTGGTCGTGGCCGCCTTCCTGTACCAAGCGGTGGGCGTGGCCGCCGTCACCTACCTCGCCTGGTTCTGGTTGATCGCGCGCCACTCCACCTCGCGCCTCTCCGCCTTCAGCGTGCTGACGCCGATCTTCGGCGTGCTCGCGGGCGTGGCGCTGCTGGGCGAGAGCGTCGGCCCCCTGTTCGGGCTGGCGGTGGTGTTGGTGGCCGCGGGCCTGTGGCTGGTGAACCGCCCCGAGGGCGGCGCCCTCCGACGCTGGACTGCCTAGCGCCTGCGCAGGGCGGGGGCGCTGAAGGCGGCCGACTGCCCACGAGCCGGGCACGCGAGCGTTCCGACCACGCGAAGGGCGTGGAACCAACGCGTGGCACGCATCTCGCAACGCACCACTCCGCTCGAACGAAGCAACGGAGAGGAAAGACAGATGCCGACGACCGCCGTCCGCCCCGCCGTCACGCGGCGCGCCGCCCTTGCCGCCGGCCTCGGCTCCGTCCTCGCCGCGCCGGCGATCCGCCTCTCCTTCGGGCAAGGCGCCCCCATCCGCGTCGGCGTGCTGCATTCCCTCTCCGGCACCATGGCCATCAGCGAAACGGCGCTGCGCGACACCGTGCTGATGATGGTGGAGTGGATCAACGCGCGCGGCGGGCTGCTCGGCCGGCGGGTGGAGGCCGCGGTGGTGGACCCCGCCTCCAACTGGCCGCTCTTCGCCGAGAAGGCGCGGGAGCTGCTCCAAGTCGCCAAGGTGGACGCGGTGTTCGGCTGCTGGACCTCCGTCTCCCGCAAGTCCGTGCTGCCGGTGTTCGAGGAGCTGAACGGCCTCCTCTTCTACCCCGTGCAGTACGAGGGCGAGGAGCAGTCCCGCAACGTCTTCTACACCGGCGCCGCGCCGAACCAGCAGGCGATCCCGGCGGTCGAGTACCTGATGGGGCCGGACGGCGGCGACGCGAAGCGCATCGCTTTGCTCGGCACGGATTACGTGTATCCCCGCACCACCAACCGCATCCTGCGCGCTTTCCTCAACAGCAAAGGCATCGCGGACGCCGACATCTTGGAGGAGTACACGCCGTTCGGCCACAGCGACTGGCAAGGCATCGTGTCCCGCGTGAAGCGCTTCGCCGGCGAGGGCAAGCGCACCGCCATCGTCTCCACCATCAACGGCGACGCCAACGTCCCCTTTTACCGGGAGCTGGGCAACCAGGGCATCAAGGCGGAGGACATCCCCTCCGTGGCGTTCAGCGTCGGCGAGGAGGAGCTGGCCGGCATCGACGCCAAGCCGCTGGTCGGCCACTTGGCGGCCTGGAACTACTTCATGAGCGTGCAGGCGCCCGCGAACACCGAGTTCAAGCAGATGTGGAGCAACTACATCAAGAACCCGCGCCGCGTCACCAACGACCCGATGGAGGCGACCTACACCGGGTTCAGGATGTGGGCACAAGCGGTGGCCAAAGCCGGCACCACCGCTGTGGACCCCGTGCGCGAGGCGATGTACGGCCAGAAGGTGGACGCGCCTTGCGGCTACGCCGAGGAGATGCACCGCAACCACCACCTGTCCAAGCCGGTGATGATCGGCGAGATCCAGGCGGACGGGCAGTTCAACACGGTGTGGAAGACGCCGGCCGCCATCCCGGCGGAGAACTGGTCGCCCTTCATCCCGGAAAACGCCAACCGGCGCCGGGGCTAGGCGCGTCCAGCCAACGCCCGCGACGGTCCCCATGGCACGCCTGATCCGTGCCGTCCTGCTGCTGCTCGCCCTGGCCCTGCCGGCGGCGGCGCAGCAGGACGCCTTCGACGCGGCCGTGTCCGGCCTCGCCGGCGGCTTCAACCAGCAGGCCGAGGCGGTGGAACGGCTCGGCGCGCTGGGCGACCCGCGCGCCGTGCCGTTGCTGCGCGCCCTGGCCGATGGCCGATTGCTGAAGCGCCCGGACGGCGGCCTTGTACCCCCCGGCGAGGCCGCGCCGCCCGGCGCCGAGCCGGTGCGCGTGAACAACCGCGTCCGTGTGGCCCTGCGCGGCGCCCTTGGGCGCCTCCAGCTCGTGTCCCCCGACCCGGCCGAACGCCTGGCCGCCGCCGAGGCGGTGTTCCGCAGCCGCGACGCCGCGAACGCGCCGTTGCTGGAAGCGGCGCTGGCGCGGGAGTCGCTGCCGCGCATCCGCTCGCAGATGGAGCTGTCCCTCGCCGCTTCCCGCCTCGTCGCCGCGGACAAGGGCGCGAAGCGCGCCGCCATCGCCGCGCTCGGCGCTGCCGGCAGCACCGACGCGCGGGCGCTGCTGCTCGAAGCCCGCGCCGCCAACCCTGCCCTCGCCGCCGAAATCCAGACCGCAGTCGCGGCCATCGACCGCCGCCTCTCGCTCCGCCGCATGGCGGAAACGCTGTTCCAGGGCCTCTCCCTCGGCTCCGTGCTGCTGCTGGCCGCGCTGGGCCTCGCCGTGACCTTCGGCGTCATGGGCGTCATCAACATGGCGCACGGCGAGATGGTCATGCTCGGCGCCTACACGACCTTCTTCGTGCAGGAAGCGTTGCGCGGCGTCCCTTGGTTGCTGCCCTGGTCCCTGCCGCTCTCGGTGCCCGCCGCCTTTCTCGTCGCGGCCCTGGTCGGCGCGGCGATCGAGCGCGGGCTGATCCGCCACCTCTACGGCCGGCCGCTCGAAACCCTGCTGATGACCTTCGGCGTCGGCATGATCCTCCAGCAGGCGGTGCGGACCCTGTTCGGCGCCCAGAACCGCGAGGTCCTGAGCCCGCCCTGGATGCAGGGCACCCTCACCCTGCCCGGCGGCGTGTCCGTCACCCAGAACCGCCTCTGGATCATCGTCTTCGGCGTCGCCGTGCTCCTCGCGGTTCTGGCCGCCATCCGCCTCACGCGCTTCGGGTTGGAGATGCGCGCCGTGGTGCAGAACCGGCGCATCGCCGCCACCATGGGCATCCGCACCGGCCGGGTGGACGCGCTGACCTTCGCCTTCGGTTCCGGCGTGGCCGGCATGGCCGGGGTGGCGCTGTCGCAGATCGACAACGTCTCGCCCAACCTCGGCACCGGCTACATCATCGACAGCTTCATGGTGGTGGTCTTCGGCGGCGTCGGCAGCTTGGCCGGCACGCTGGTCGGCGCCATGACCCTCGGCGTGGTGAACAAGGTGCTGGAGCCCTGGGCCGGCGCGGTGCTGGCCAAGGTCGCCGTGCTGGTGGCGCTGATGCTGTTCATCCAGCGCCGCCCGCGCGGCCTCTTCGCGCTCCGCGGCCGGGCCGCCGAGGGGTGAGCGCCACCCTCGCCTCCCCAGCGCCGCCGAGAGCGGCGGCCGCGCGGAACGTCCTGCGCTGGGTGCTGATCGGCGCGGTGCTGCTGCTGGCGCTGCTGCCGGTCCTGAACCGGTTGCCGCTGGACAGCGCGCTCCACGTCTCGGACTTCGTCGTGTCCGTCACGGGCAAGTGGATCACCTACGCCGTGCTGGCGCTGGCGATAGATCTCGCCTGGGGCTACGCCGGCATCCTCTCGCTCGGCCACGGCGCTTTCTTCGCGCTAGGCGGCTACGCCATCGGCATGCACCTGATGCGCTTGATCGGCCCGCGCGGCGTCTACGGCCACCCCACGCTGCCGGACTTCATGGTGTTCCTCGGCTACCGCGAGTTGCCCTGGTACTGGTGGGGCTTCGACCACTTCCCCTTCGCGCTGCTGATGGCCCTCGCGGTGCCGGGCGTGCTCGCCGCGGTGGTCGGCTTCCTCGCCTTCCGCTCGCGCATCACCGGCGTCTACTTCTCCATCATCACCCAGGCGCTGACTTACGCGCTGATGCTGGCTTTCTTCCGCAACGACATGGGCTTCGGCGGCAACAACGGCTTTACCGACTTCAAGGAGTTGTTGGGGATGCCGCTGAACACGCCGAACGCGCGCGCAATGCTGTTCTACGCTTCTCTCGCTTCGCTGCTCGGCGCCTACTGGCTCTGCACGCGCGTCACGCGCTCCAAGCTCGGCCGGGTGCTGGTGGCGGTCCGCGACGCCGAAAGCCGCGTGCGCTTCCTCGGCTACGACACCACGCGCATCAAGCTGTTCGTGTTCGTCCTGTCGGCCGTGCTCGCGGGGCTGGCCGGCGCGCTCTACGTGCCGCAGGTCGGCATCATCAACCCCGGCGAGTTCAGCCCCGGCAACTCCATCGAAGCGGTGGTCTGGGTGGCGGTGGGCGGCCGCGGCACGCTCGTCGGCGCGGTGCTCGGGGCCTTCTCGGTGAACGCGCTGAAGACTTGGCTGACCTCCGTGGCGCCGGACCTCTGGCTGTTCGCGCTGGGCGGCCTCTTCGTCGCCGTCACCCTGTTCCTGCCGCGCGGCCTCATAGGCCTGCTGCGGAGGCGCGAGCCGTGACCGCGCCCGTCCTCTACCTCGACGGCGTTTCGGTCGTCTTCGACGGCTTCCGCGCGCTGAACAGCCTGTCACTCATCGTCGAGCCGGGCGAGCTGCGAGCCGTTATCGGCCCCAACGGCGCCGGCAAGACCACGATGATGGACGTCATCACCGGCAAGACCCGCCCCATCGCCGGAGAGGTGCGGTTCCGCGACCACGACCTCACGCGGCTGGACGAGGCCGCCATCGCCACCCTCGGCATCGGCCGCAAGTTCCAGAAGCCCACGGTGTTCGACGCCTTGACGGTGTTCGAGAACCTCGAACTGGCGCTGAAGGCGCCCCGCGGCCCCGTGGCCTGCCTGCGCTGGGCGCTCTCCGGCGAGGCGGCCCGCCGCATCGAAGCTGTGCTGGACGAGACCGGCCTTGCCTCCCGCTCGCAGGACCGCGCCGCCATCCTCTCGCACGGCCAGCGGCAATGGCTGGAGATCGGGATGCTGCTGATGCAGGACCCGGAACTCCTGCTGGTGGACGAGCCCGTGGCCGGCATGACCGACCAGGAGACCGAGCACACCGCCGCCCTCCTCCGCCGCATCGCCGGCGGGCGCAGCGTGGTGGTGGTGGAGCACGACCTCGAATTCGTCCGGGCGCTGGGCCGCCGCGTCACCGTGCTGCACGAGGGCAGCGTGCTGTCGGAAGGCAGCATCGACCACGTGCAGAACGACCCGCGCGTGGTCGAAGTGTACCTGGGGCGCTGAGCTGTGCTGCGCGTCGAGTCCGTGGACCTCTCCTACGGCGCCAGCCGGTGCCTCCGCGGCGTTTCGCTGGAGGCGGACCCCGGCCGCATCACCTGCGTGCTGGGCCGCAACGGCGTCGGCAAGTCGAGCCTCATGCGCGCGGTCGTCGGGCTGGAGCGCGTGGAGCGCGGCCGCATCGTCTGGGAAGGCCGCGACATCGCCGCCCTGCCCCCGGCCGAGCGCGCCCGCGCCGGCGTCGGCTACGTGCCGCAGGGGCGCGAGATCTTCCCGTTCCTCACGGTGCAGGAGAACCTCGAAACGGCGCTCGCCGCCGCCCCGCGCGGCTCCCGGGTGCCGGAGGAGGTCTTCGCCCTGTTCCCGATCCTCAAGCAGTTCCTCCGCCGGCGCGGCGGCGACCTCTCCGGCGGCCAGCAGCAGCAGCTCGCCATCGCCCGCGCGCTGACGGCCCGGCCCCGCCTGCTCATCCTCGACGAGCCGACGGAAGGCATCCAGCCCTCCATCATCAAGGACATCGCCCGCGTGATCCGCCTGCTGGCGCGAGACCGCGGCTTGGCCGTGGTGCTGGTGGAGCAGTACTTCGAGTTCGCCCGCGACCTCGCCGACCGCGTCGCCGTCATGGTGCGCGGCGAGGTGGCGCTGGGCGGGCCGGTGGAAACGCTGGACGACGAAGCGGTGCGGCGGCTGCTCACGGTGTAGCCGGCGACGCCCGTTCCGGCCCCTAAGGCAACGGCCCGCCCTTCATCGCCACGGGGATGCGCAGGTAGCGCACGCCGTTGCTTTCCGCCGGCGGGAAGCGCCCGGCGCGCATGTTCACCTGGATGGAGGGCACCAGCAGCGCCGGCGGCGCCAGCTTCGCGTCCCGCGCCTCGCGCATGGCCACGAACTCCTCCTCCGTGGTGCCCTCCTTGACGTGCGGGTTGCGCGCCCGCTGCTCCGCGACCGTGCTTTCCCAGGCGAAGCTGTCGCGCCCCGGCGCCTTGTAGTCGTGCGCGGTGAACACGCGCGTCTCCGGCGGCAGGTCCAGCAGCCGGCGGATGGAGCGCCACAGCGCGTGGGCGCTGCCGCCGGGGAAGTCGCAGCGGGCCGTGCCGTAGTCCGGCATGAACAGGGTGTCGCCCACGAAGGCCGCGTCGCCGACCACGTAGGCGACGCAGGCGGGCGTGTGGCCGGGCACGTGCATCACCCGCGCCGGGAGCGAGCCGAGCGCGAATTCCTCGCCGTCGCGGAACAGGCGGTCGAAGTCGGCGCATTCCGGCGCCAAATCCTCGGCGTTGAACACCGGGCGGAAGATCGCCTGGACGTCGCGGATGCGCTCGCCGATGCCGACCGGCGCGCCGGTGCGCGCCTTCACATAGGGGGCGGCCGTCAGGTGGTCGGCGTGGACGTGCGTTTCCAGCACCCACTCCACCGCCACGCCCTCCGCCTCCGCCGCGCGCAGCACCGTGTCGGCGCTCGCCGTGCTCGCCTCGCCGCTGCGGTTGTCCCAGTCCAGCACCGGGTCGATCACCGCGCCCCGCTTGGTGGCCGGATCCCAGGCCAAGTAAGTGACGGTGTTCGTGGCCTCGTCGAAGAAGGCCTGGATCGCCGGGCCGCCCGCCGCCGTTCCCGCCATGGTTTCCTCCTTGTCCTTAGGAGGAAATATTGCGGATCGGCATGCGGTTTTGCAGGGGCCGCCCCCTTCAAGCGGTGCAGGACCGATGCTTTGCTGCAATCGATCGGGAATCAGGAGGAAAAAAGATGCGCCGACGCCACGTCCTGGGCGCGGGGGCGCTGGCCGCCACGGCGGCGCCGGTCGCCGTCCGTGGCCAAACCCCAGCGCCGGCCGCCCAGGGCTTCTCGGCGGCCACCAAGCCCATCT
>CADCTL010000161.1 GCA_902805625.1 uncultured Acetobacteraceae bacterium | reverse complement strand
TCGAGACGGCGATGGCCGCGCCCTCGCCCAACTGCCCGCCCGGGATGCCGCGCTGGAACGCCAGCGTCGCCAGCAGGTGCGTGGAGTTCACCGGCCCGCCGCGCGTGATGGCGTAGACGAGCTGGAAATCGGTGAAGGTGAAGATGATCGAGAAGGTCATCACGATCGCCAGGATCGGCAGCAGCATGGGGAAGGTGATGAACCGGAAGCGCTGCCAAGCCGTGGAGCCGTCGAGCAGCGCCGCTTCGTAGAGCGAGGGCGAGATGGTCTGCAGCCCGGCCAACAGCGAGATCGCCACGAACGGGATGCCGCGCCAGATGTTCGCGGCGATGAGGGAGAACCGCGCCGACCAAGCGGAGCCGAGGAAGTCTATGTAGCCGTCCATCAGCCCGAGCTTGTCCACGAGCAGGTAGGAGATGATGGAGAACTGCGGGTCGTAGAGCCACCAGAAGGCGATGGCGGAGAGCACCGTGGGCACGATCCAGGGCAGCAGGATGATGGCGCGCAGCAGGCTCTTGAACGGCAGGTGGTTGTTCAGCAGCAGCGCGAGCCACAGCCCCAGGCCGAACTTCCCGACGGTCGCCACGGCGGTGTAGAACACGCTGTAGAACACCGCGCTCCAGAAGATCGGGTCTTCCAGCAGGTATTCGAAGTTCTCGATCCCGATCCACTGGCCGCTGCGGCCGATGGTGGTGTCGGTGAAGGCGAGCCAGATGCCCAGGCCCAGCGGATAGGTCAGGAAGACCAGCAGCAGCCCCGCCGCCGGCAGCATGCACATGAAGACCAGGAACGGCTTCCAGTCGAACAGCCGGACGAGCCAGTTCGGCTGCGGGCGGGCGGCTATCCAGTCGGCGGCTGTGGTGGTGACGGACATCGGCTCCCGTCCTTCTCAGATGCGCTCGTGGCGCTCCGTCGCGGTCAGCGGAAGTAGCGTCGGGCGCGGCGCTCCGCCTCGCGCACGGCGGCCTCCGGCGTGGCTTGGCCGGAGGCGACGGAGGCGTACATCTGCACCATGACGTACTCCGCCGAGACGGTGCCCGAAGCCTGGGTGATCGGCCCCTTGTAGCCGCTCCAGAACGGATTGTTCATGCCTTCCCGGAACACCTTGAGCTTGGGGTCCGAATCCCACACTGCGCTCTCGCCGTAAGCCTTGAGCGGGTGCGACCAATAGCCGAGGCAGCCGGTCAGCCACCGATCGTACTGCTCGGCCTCCATCAAATAGGTGATGTACTGCTTCGCCGCGTTCGGGAAGCGCGTGTGCCGGAACACCATGGCGTTCAGCACGGTGGCGGCGTCCGGCGGGCCGCTGGCGCGGCCGCGCGGCCTCGGCGCGTGGTCCGTGTCCTCGGCGATGTCGCGCGTCGCCGGGTCGTTCTTCAGGGCGAAATACAGCGACACGCCGTTGGGCGTCAGCCAGCACTCCTGCGAGGCGTAGGCGCGGTTGTTCGACGGGTCGAGCCAGGACAGCGTGCCGGGCGCGAAGGTGGGGTAGAGTTCCTTTAGGTAGTTCAGCGACTCGATGGTCTCGCGGCTGTTGATGGCGACCTTGCCGTCCTCGTCCACCAGGTAGCCGCCGTGCGACCAGGTGAGCCAATTGGCCGTGCCGTTGCCGTCCCCCACCGCGTTGCCGAGGGTGAAGCCCGCCGGTTTGTTCAGGCGCTTTAGCGCCTGGCAGAGGCGGAGGAAGCCCGCGTGGTCCTGCGGAATGGTGTCGAAACCCGCCTCCTTCACCGCCGAAACGCGGTAGACGACCGGACCCGTCGAGCCGCCGAGCGGGATGCCGATCCAGTTGTTGGAGCGCGCCCGCTTGCCGTACTTCTCGCCGAGGAACATCCAGCCGCCGTACTTCTTGCCGAGGTACTCGGCGATGTCTGAGACCTCGACGAGCTTGTCGGCGTAGACGTGCGGGTCGTCGGCCCAGCCGATCACCACATCCGGGCCCGCGGCGGTGTTGGCGGTCACGGCGGTCTGGGCGCGGATGTCCTCCCAGCCCACGAAATCCACGCGGACCTGCACGCCGGTCGCCTGCGCGAACTTGGCCGTGTTCTCGCGGAAGATGACCTCGTCTGGCTCGACGAAGCGCGTCGGGCGGATGACGCGCAGCGCGGCGCCGCTCTCGATGGGGAGGCGCGGCATCTCCGCGTTCGCGGCCTGGATGCGCTGCGCCGCGGCGTCGCCGGCCGCCGCAGCCAGCGCGCCCGCGCCGAGGCCGATCGCCCCGCGCCGGGTGATGATGTGCGCCATGCCTCTGCCCTCCCTTGTTTCT
This sequence comes from uncultured Acetobacteraceae bacterium, assembly GCA_902805625.1. Classification (GTDB taxonomy): domain Bacteria; phylum Pseudomonadota; class Alphaproteobacteria; order Acetobacterales; family Acetobacteraceae; genus Craurococcus. Next base: position 9,978 of record CADCTL010000161.1, on the reverse strand, counting down.
GCTGTTCAGATTACAGCCGCTGTCCGGTCGCCCCGTCGAAGAGGTGCGCCAGGCCCGGCTCCGGCGCGACGGGCAGCGTGTCCCCCGGGCGCGCGGCGACGCGTTCCCGAAAGGCGCCGACCAAGCTGACCTCGCCGACGCGCATGAGCACCTGCGTTTCGGACCCGGTCGGCTCCACCAACTGCACGGTGGCGCGGATGCCTTCGGGGTCGAGGCGCATGTGCTCCGGCCGGATGCCGTACACCGCGTCCTGGTCGGAGCGGGCGTGCCCGTTTGGCGGCAGCGGCCACTGCGTGCCGTCCGGCGTACGGAAGGCGTTGCCGCTCACCTTGCCGCGCACCAGGTTCATGGCGGGCGAGCCGATGAAGCCCGCGACGAAGAGGTTCGCGGGGCGGTCGTACAGCTCCAGCGGCGGCCCGGCCTGCTCGACGTTGCCGCCGTTCATCACCACGATCTTGTCGGCCATGGTCATGGCCTCGATCTGGTCGTGGGTGACGTACACCGTCGTCACCTTCAGGCGCTGGTGCAGCTCCTTGATCTCGGCGCGCATCTGCACGCGCAGCTTGGCGTCGAGGTTCGACAGGGGCTCGTCGAACAGGAAGACTTGCGGGTTGCGCACGATGGCGCGGCCCATCGCCACGCGCTGCCGCTGCCCGCCCGAGAGCTGGCGCGGGTAGCGGTGCAGCAGGTCCTCCAGGCCCAGGATGCGCGCGGACCGCAGGACCTCGCGGTCGGACGCCTCCTTCGGCGCCTTGGCCAGCTTCATGGAGAAGCCCATGTTCTGGGCCACCGTCATGTGCGGGTAGAGCGCGTAGTTCTGGAACACCATGGCGATGTCCCGGTCCTTCGGCGGCACGTTGTTCACGACGCGCCCGCCGATGGCGATCTCGCCGCCCGTGATGTTCTCCAGCCCCGCCAGCATCCGGAGCAGGGTGGATTTGCCGCAGCCCGAAGGCCCCACGAGGACGACGAACTCGCCGTCCGGTATGTCCACGCTGACGCCGTGCAGCACCTCGAACGAGCCGAACGATTTTCGCACGTCGCGGATATCGACCGTCGCCATCCGTCCTCCCGTTGTCGCCCCGCGGCCGCCGGATCAGAGCCTCGAAACCGAGGTTTCCTTGGAGGTGATGAACTCCAGCAGCGCCGGCACGCCCTGCTGGGTTTTCTCGATGCCGCGCCGGATGGCGGGCACGATCTCCTCCGGCGCCGTCACGCGCTCGCCGTGGCCGCCGAAGGCGCGCGCCATGGCGGCGTAGTCGCCGGAGATGTCGGTGCTGCGGTACTTCTCCGTGCTGATCGGCATGACCTTCAGCTCGATGGCCATGGAGAAGTTGTTCAGCAGGATGGACAGGATCGGGATGCGCTCGCGCACGCAGGTCTCGAAGTCCATCCCCGTGAAGCCGATGGCGGCGTCGCCCCACACGTTGATGCAGAGCTTCTCCGGCGCCGCCAGCTTGGCGCCCATGGCGAGGCCGAGCCCGTAGCCGAGCTGCGTGGTCTTCCCCCAGCCGAGATAGCTCAGCGGCGTCGTGGAGCGCCAGAAGGGCGAGAGCTGGTCGCGCGGGCTGCCGGCGTCGTGGGTGATGATCGTGTTGTCGCGGTCCACCGTGTGTTGGAGGTCCCACAGCACGCGGTAGGGGTTGAGCGGCGCGTCGTTGCTGGAGAGCTTCGGCATCCACTCGGCGAGCCAGGGCTCGTACTGGGCCTGGATTTCCGCCGCCACCCTCGAGGGGTCGCGCGGCGACTGCACCGTCCTTGAAAGCTCGGCCAGCAACGCGTCCAGGGTGAGGCCCGCGTCGCCGAGCAGGCCGATCTCCGCGCGGACGTCCTTGTTGAGGTGCATGGAGTCGGAGGTGGAGTGGATGTAGCGCGGGCCTTTCGGCATCTTCAGGCCGAAGTTCGTTTCGGTGAAGCTGCACCCGATGCCGAACACCACGTCGGCGTTGTCAATGAAGTGCCGCACCGGCTTGGAGATGGCGAGGCCGCCCGAGCCGAGGGAAAGCGGGTGCGTTTCGGGGAAGCTGCTCTTGCCGCCGAGGCTGGTGGTCACGGGCGCGGCCAGCAACTCGGCGAGCCGGCGCAGTTGCGGCCAGGCTTGCGCCCAGTGGACCCCGGTTCCCGCGTAGATCACCGGGCGCTTCGCCCCGGCCAGCAACGCCGCCGCGCGCTTTACGTCGGTCGGATCGGGGGTGGAGCGCGCCGTCAGCACCGGCTCGTAGTCGAGCGGCCCCGGCAGCTCCTCCGTCCACATGTCCGAGGGCACCTCCACCAGCACCGGCCCGCCGCGGCCGTTCCGCAGCCGGGTGAAGGCGCGGCGCATGATGTGCGGCACCTCCGCCGCGAGCGTGACGGGCTCGGCGCTCTTGGAGATCCCGCGCATCTGCACGGTGGAGTTGAAGTTCGGGTCGATGTGCGCGAGGCGCCGCGGGTAGCCCATCGGCACGACCAGCACCGGCACCGACTCGCCGTAGGCCTGCGCGACGCCGCCGTAGGCGTTCTCCGACCCCGGCCCGTGCTGCATGCAGAAGGCGCCGATCTTGCGGCCCGAGGTGACGCGGGAGATCGCGTCGGCCATGTGCAGGCCGATGCGCTCCTGCCGCACCATCACCGGGCGGATGTCCTTCGCCGCCGCGTATTCGATGAGGTGGTTCACGGGATAGCCGCAAAGGATCTCGACGCCCTCGCGCCGCATGATCTCAGCGATGGCTTCGCCGACCTTCATGTCCGCCTCCCTCCCGCCGGCTTCGAGGCCGGCGGCACCGGCGCGGTCGTTCTCGACGCGCCATGGTTCCCTCGCGGAAAGCCTAGACCTCGTTTCCCAAGCATTGCAACCGGCCCGTCGCCCCGCCCGGCTTGACGGAGGCGTCTGCCGGGCGATTGCTTGCCGCGCACGATGGGAGGGACAGTTTATGCTGGACACCGCCGGCGCGAACGCGACCGTGGCGCTGCGGCTGGCGGAGGCCTTCGCCCGCCACGGCGTGGCGCTCACCTTCGGCCAGAGCCTGCCCTCGGCGTTCCACTTGGCGGCGCCGCACGTCGGCATCGAACAGAAGGTCTACCGGCAAGAGAACGCCGGCGGCGCGATGGCCGACGGTTACGCGCGAATTTCACGCAAGGTTGGCGTGGTCACGGCGCAAAACGGCCCCGCCGCGACCCTTCTGGTGCCGCCGCTGGCCGAGGCGCTGAAAGCCTCCGTCCCCGTGCTCGCCTTGGTGCAGGAGGTGACGCGCGACGCCTTCGACCGCAACGCCTTCCAGGAGTTGGACCACCTCCGCATGTTCGAGCCGGTGGCGAAGTGGGTGCGCCGCCTGGACCGTGCCGACCGGCTGGACGACTACGTGGACATGGCCTTCACCGCCGCCGCCTCCGGCCGCCCCGGCCCGGCGGTGCTGCTGGTGCCGGCCGACCTGCTGACCGAGGCAGCGGCGCCGGCGTCATCACTGCTGCGCCCGCGCCGCCTGTCGCTGGGCCGTGCGCCGCTCGACCGCTGCGTGGCTGATCCCGCCGCCGTGGCCGCGGCGGCGGAGGCCTTGGCCGCGGCGCGCCATCCGCTGGTGGTCGCCGGTGGGGGCGTCCACCTGTCCGGCGCCGCCGCGGAACTCGCGGCGCTGCAGGAAGCGGCGCACCTAGCGGTCGGCACCACCGTCATGGGCAAGGGCGCGGTGGACGAGACGCACCCGCTCAGCCTCGGCGTCGTCGGCTACGTCATGGGGCTGGGCGCGCGCACCCACGCGCTGCGGCCGATGGTGGAGCGCGCCGACCTCGTGCTGCTGGTGGGCAACCGCACCAACCAGAACGGCACGGACAGTTGGCGCCTGTTCGGCGAGGGCGCGCGCTTCATCCACTTGGATGCCGACCCGATGGAAGTGGGCCGCAACTACGAAGCGCAGCGCCTGGTGGGCGACGCCAAGCTCACCCTCGCCGCATTGACGGCGGCGATGCGCGACCAAGACATGCGGGCGCGCGCCGCGGCCCGTTCGGCGGCCGAGCGCGAGATCGCCGCCGCCGTGGCGCAGTGGCGGGACACCGTCGCGGCCGTCACCGCGCGCGATGCCGGCCTTTGCCGGCCCGAGCGCGTCATGGCGGAGTTGGACCGGCTGATCCGGCCGGACGACATCGTGGTGGCCGACGCTTCCTATTCCTCCATCTGGGTCGCCAACTACCTGACGGCGAAGCGCGTCGGGCAGCGCTTCCTGACGCCGCGTGGCATCGCCGGCCTGGGCTGGGGCCTGCCCATGGCGATCGGGGCGCAGATCGCGGCGGCCGAGGCCGGCTCGAAGGCGCGGGTGGTCTGCTTGTGCGGCGACGGCGGCTTCGGCCATTCCTGGGCCGAGTTGGAGACCCTGCGGCGGCTGGAGCTGCCGGTCGTGCTGCTGGTGCTCAACAACGGCATCCTCGGCTACCAGAAGCACGCGGAGGAGGTGAAGTTCGGCGAGCACACGAACGCCATCGACTTCGCCGCGGTGGACCACGCCGCCATCGCGCGGGCCTGCGGCGTCGAGGGTGTGCGGGTCGAGAACGGCGCCGGCATCGCGCCCGCGCTCCGCGCCGCCCTGGACGCGCGCCGCCCCGTGCTGCTCGACCTCCTGACGGACCCGGACGCCAAGCCGCCCATCTCCAACTTCGCCGGCCACTACCCGGAGCCGTTCTGACGTGCTGGCGCTCCGCAAGACCTCCCCCGGCTTCGGCTTGTCGCTGGACGAGGTCCCGCCGGCGCACCCGCCCGGACCGGGCGAGGTGGTGTTGGAGGTGGAGGCGGCCGGCATCTGCGGCAGCGACGTCCACGCCTACGAGTGGACGGACGGCTACGGCTTCATGGCGCCGCACCTGCCGGTGGTCATGGGGCACGAGTTCGCCGGCCGCGTCCTCCGTCCCGGCACGGGCAGCGGGTTCGAGGCCGGCGCGCGCGTCTGCGTCATGCCCTTTGTCGCCTGCGGCGCCTGCCCGGAATGCCGCGCCGGAAACGCGCGCGATTGCGCCCGGCGCGAGACGATCGGCCTGACCCGCGACGGCGGCTTCGCGCGCGAGGTGCGGGTGCCGGCGCGGTGCTGCGTCCCGCTGCCGGAGAACGTGGACAGCGAGACCGGCGCGCTCGCCGAACCGCTCGGCGTGGCGCTGGAAGCCGTGCTGACAGCCGGGATCGGCGTGGGCGACACGGTGCTGGTGCTCGGGCCCGGCACCATCGGCCAAGGCATCGCCCTGATGGCGCGGCTGGCCGGGGCGGCGCGGGTGCTCGTCGCCGGGCGCGCCGACGAGCCGCGCTTCGCCGTGCTGCGCGCGCTGGGCTTCGACGCGCTCCTCGACGTGGCCGAGACGCCGCTCGCCGACTCCGTCATGGCGATCACCGGCGGGCGCCGCGTGGACGCGGTGGTCGAAGCGACCGGCGTGCCCGCCAGCGTCAACGACGGTTTGGCGGTGCTGAAGCGCGGCGGCGTCCTCGTCGCCGCCGGCATCCACGCCGCCCCGCTGGCCCTGCCGCTCACCGAGTTCGTACGGATGCGCCACCAGCTCCGCGCCACCCACGGCGCGGCGCGCGGCACCTGGACGCGGGTGCTGGCGCACCTCGAACGCGACCCCGAAGCCTTCCGCCCGATGATCACCCACCGCCTGCCGCTTTCGCGGGGCATCGAGGGGTTCGAGCTGGCGCGGCAGCGCGCCGCGAGCAAGGTGGTGCTGGCGCCATGAGCGCCGCCGCCCGCGACCGGGTCGCGCTCGTCACCGGGGCCGCGCGCGGCATCGGCGCCGCCATCGCGGCCCGCCTCGCGGCCGGCGGGCACCCCGTGGTGCTCGCCGATGTGCTGGATGAGGTGGACAGCACCGCCGCGTCCTTGCGCTCTGCCGGGCACGAGGCCCGCGCCATCCGCCTCGACGTTTCCGACGAGGCGGCCGTCGCGGAACTGCCTCGGCTCCTGGGCGGTCTTTGGGACCGCCTCGGCGTCCTGGTGAACAACGCCGGCATCTCGCCCAAGGCCGAAGGGCGCGCCCGGCGCGTCCGCGACATGCCGGCGGATGAATGGCGGCGCGTGCTGGACGTGAACCTGACGGGCGCCTTCCTGGTTTCGCGCGCCTGCATCCCGCCGCTCGCGGCGCGTCGCTGGGGCCGCGTCGTCATGATCGCCAGCCAAGCCGCGCGGACCAAGAGCCGAATCGCCGGCGCGCACTACGCCGCCTCCAAGAGCGGCCTGCTCGGCCTCGCCCGCAGCCTCGCGGTGGAGCTCGGGCCGGAAGGCGTCACGGTCAACAGCGTGGCGCCGGGCCGGATCGACACGCCTATGGCGCGCGGCGCCGCGTCCGGCACGAACGAGGCGTTCCTCGCCGACATCCCGCTCGGCCGCACAGGCAGCCCGGAGGAGGTGGCCGACGTGGTCGCCTTCCTCGCCTCCGACGCCGCATCGTACCTCAACGGCGCGACCATCGACGTGGGCGGCGGCAGCTTCATGCCCTGACCGCGGCCGGCCCTTCTCCCTAGGCCCCTTTCCTTGACTCGCCGGTGCCGCGCGGGCTTCATCCGGCCGCCCGCCCGGTTGCGCCCCCTCCGACGCTTCTCGACGCCCAGACCAGAAAGCCTTGACCGTGAGCAACTCCATGGCGAAGAACAATTCCGGCGGCTGGGTCGAGAGCATCAAGACCGTTGTCTACGCCGGCCTGATCGCCATCGGCATCCGCACCGTGGCCTTCGAGCCCTTCAACATCCCCTCCGGCAGCATGATCCCGACCCTGCTGGTGGGCGACTACCTGTTCGTGTCGAAGTACTCCTACGGCTACTCGCGCTATTCGATGCCCTTCGCGCCGAACCTGTTCCAGGGCCGCCTGTTCGGCTCGGTGCCGGAGCGCGGCGACGTGGCGGTGTTCCGCCTGCCGCGCGACCCCAGCCAGGACTACATCAAGCGCATGGTGGGCCTGCCCGGCGACCGCATCCAGGTCCGCGGCGGCGTCCTGCACGTCAACGGCGCGGCGGTGAAGCGGGAGTCGCTCGGCCCCTACACCGTGGAAGGCGACGGGCCGCGCATGACCGTCCGCCACTACAAGGAAACGCTGCCGGGCGGCGTGACGCACGGCATCCTCGAGATGTCGGACGACATGCGCCTGGACAACACGCCCGAGTTCCGCGTGCCGGACGGGCACGTCTTCGCCATGGGCGACAACCGCGACAACAGCCAGGACAGCCGGGAGCCGGGCGCGGTGGGCTTCATCCCGCTGGAGAACCTGGTGGGCCGCGCCGAGTTCATCTTCTTCTCTTGGGACGGCTCCGCCGCGTGGTGGCAGGTCTGGGCGTGGCCCTTCGCCGTCCGCTGGGGCCGCATCTTGGACGGTGTGCGCTAGGGACGCGATGGCGAGGAACCGGCCGGAAGAAACGCTGCCGCCACCCGATCTGGACGCCCTCGGCGCGCGCCTCGGCCACCGCTTCGCCCGGCCGGAGTTGCTGCTCCAGGCCATGACCCACCGCTCCGCCGCCGACCCCCGCCGCGGCCAGCTCGATTCCAACGAGCGGCTGGAATTCATCGGCGACCGCGTGCTCGGCCTGCTGATGGCGGAGTGGTTGATCGAGCGCTACCCGGAGGAGCGCGAAGGCGCGCTGATGCGCCGCTTCGGCGTGCTGGTCGCGTGGGACACCTTGGCCGCGGTGGCGGAGACGCTCGACCTCGGCGCGGCGCTCGTGGTGCCTGTGGGCGAGAGCAAGGCGGGGCTGACCGCGCGGCGCAACGTGCTGGCCGACGCGTTCGAGGCGCTGCTCGGCGCGCTGTACCTCGACGGCGGGCTGGACGCGGCCCGGCCTTTCCTGCGCCGCGCCTTCGCGCCGCTGCTGGAAGGCGACCACCGCCCGCGGGCGCCGGCCAAGAGCCGGTTGCAGGAGTGGCTGCAAGGGCGCGGCTTCGACCTGCCGGAGTACCGCAGCGTCTCCACCTCCGGCCCGGCGCACCAACCCGTCTTCGTCGTAGCGGTCAGCGGCGCGGGGCGGGAGGCGGAGGGCATCGGCGACACGCGCCGGGCGGCGGAGCAGGCGGCGGCGGAGGCTTGGCTGGCGGAGGTGGAACGGCGGTGAGCGGAGAAGCCACAAGCGACGGCGACGCGCCGCCGCCACGGGAAATGCGCTGCGGCTTGGTGGCCGTGGTGGGCGCGCCGAACGCGGGCAAGTCCACGCTGGTCAACGCGCTCGCCGGCGCCAAGGTGACGATCGTCTCGCCCAAGCCGCAGACCACACGCTTCCGTATTCGCGCCGTGGTGATGCGGGACGCGGCGCAGATCGTGCTGGTGGACACCCCCGGCATCTTCGCGCCGCGCCGCCGGCTCGATCGCGCCATGGTCGCCGCCGCCTGGGGCGGGGCGCAGGACGCCGACCTGACGTTGCTAATCGTAGACAGCCGCGCCGGCTTGACCGACCCGGTGCGGGCCATCCTCGAACGGCTCGCCAAAGGCCGGAACCGCGTGTGGCTGGCGCTCAACAAAGTGGACCTGATCCCGCCGCAGCGCCTGCTGCCGCTGACGGCCGCCATCAACGCGCTGCTGACGTTGGAAGAGACCTTCATGGTCTCGGCGCACACGGGCAACGGCCTCGACCTGCTGCTGGACCGCTTGGCCGCCGCCGTGCCGCCGGGGCCGTTCCTGTTCCCGGAGGACGAACTCTCGGACCTGCCGAACCGGATGCTGGTGGCCGAGATCGTGCGCGAGCAAATCCTGCAACAGACGCATGAGGAGGTGCCGCACCACGCGACCGTCGAGACCGAAAGCTGGCAGGAGCGGAAGGACGGCAGCGTGCGGGTGGACTGCACCGTCTACGTCGAGCGCGCCACCCAGAAAGCCATCCTGATCGGCGACGGCGGCGCCAAGATCAAGGCCATCGGCAGCCGCGCCCGGCGCGAGCTGGAAAAGCTGCTGGAACGCCGCGTCCACCTGTTCCTGAACGTGAAGGACCGCCCCGGTTGGGACGAGGAGCGCGGCCGGCTGCGGGCGCTCGGCCTTGAGGATTTGGAGTAGCCGCGCCGCTCAAGCCATCCCGCCGTTGATCGAGATGACCTGCCCGGAGATGTAGGCCGCGCGGTCCGAGGCCAGGAAGCCGACCAAGTCCGCCACCTCCTCCGGCTTTCCGGCGCGGCGCGCGGGCACCAAGCGGGCGATCTGCTCGCGCGTCATCGCCGCGTCCACCGCCGGGCTCTCGATGATGCCCGGCGCCACGGCGTTCGCGGTGACGCCGCGTGCCGCGTACTCCAGCGACACCGACTTCACCGCGCCGATCAGCCCGGCCTTGGCCGCGGCGTAGTTCGCTTGCCCTCGGTTGCCCATGATGCCGGACACCGACGAGACGGCGATGATCCGCCCCCAGCGGGTGCCGATCATCGGCAGCAGCAGCGGGCGCAGCACAGCGTAGAAGCCGGTGAGGGAGACGTCCACCACGCCGCGCCACTGCTCCTCGCTCATGCCGGCGAGCGGCGCGTCCTCGTGCGTGCCGGCGTTGTGGACCACCACTTGGATGGGTCCCGCGTCCAGCAGTCCTCCGAGAGCGGCGGCGGTGGCGGGAACGTCGGTGACGTCGAAAGCAATGGCCATGGCGTCGCCGCCCGCGTCGCGGATAGAGGCGGCCAGCGCTTCGGCGCGGTCGAGGCCGCGGTGGGCGTGCACCACCACCCGCAGCCCGTCCGCCGCCAAGCGCCGGCAGATGGCGCCGCCGAGCGGGCTCGCGCCGCCGGTGACGAGCGCCCGTCGCGGCGCCGCGGTCATGTCCGCCGCGGCAGGATGATGGCTGCTTGACCCGTCAACAGGGTGCGCCCTCCGCCCTCCACCTCGAAGCGGTAGATGAAGCCGCCCGCTTCCGCCGCAAGGGCGCGCGCGCGGACGCCGAGCGGGCCGGCCACGGTGTCGAGCCGCTCCGCCCCGCCGAGGGAAACGTCGCGCAGGCTGCTCAGGTAGCCCGCGGGTTGCGCCGCTCCGCCGGCGAGCAGGGCCCCGTGCAGGGCCATGGCTTGCAGCGCGTACTCG
>CADCTL010000160.1 GCA_902805625.1 uncultured Acetobacteraceae bacterium | reverse complement strand
TCCGCGCCAGGATCGAGCGCGAGAAGGCCGGGCGGCACAACGCGCAGGCGAGGCTCGCCGACGCCATGGAAGGCTCGACCGAAGGCATCGTGCTGACGGACGCCGCCGGCCGCATCGTCGCGGTGAACCGCCGCGCGGCGGAGCTGCTCCCCGGCGTTCCGCTCGGCCCCGGCGACGACTGGGACCGTGCCGCCGCCCTGGACGCGCCGGACGCCCAGACCGCGGCGGCCTTGCGCCGCGCGCCGCCGGCGGCCGCGGAGTTCAAGCTGGCCGATGGGAGGTGGCTCCGCGTGTCGCGCAGCCCGGCGCGGGACGGCGGGGCGGTGGCCATCCTTTCGGACGTGACCGGTCTCAAGGCGAAGGAGGCGGCGCTCGCCGAGACCAACCGGCGCTTCGCCGCCGCGCTCGACAACATGGCGCAGGGCTTGGCGCTGTTCGACGCCGAAGACCGCCTGCTGGTGGCGAATCGCCGCGCGCTGACCTTGCTGCGCCTCCCGCCGGAGGCCGCCGCGCCCGGCGCCGCTTGGCGCGAGCTGACGCGGGCGGTGATGCGCGCCGCCGGGCACCCGGAGGCCGAAGCGGCGGCGCTCGCCCACGACCGCATCCGCTTCGCCGCCCGCCGCACCGCGGGCACGCGGTTGCGGAAAACGCCGGACGGGCAGGTGGTCGCCCTCTCCTTTTCGCCCACCGCCGGCGGGGGCTTCGTCGCCACTTGGCAAGACGTGACCGAGCGCGAGCGGGCGCAGGCGCGCATCGCCCACCTCGCCCGCCACGACGGGCTGACCGGCCTGCCCAACCGTTCCCTGCTGCGGGAGCGCCTCGCCGCCGCGCTGGACAGCGGCCGGCCCTTCGCCCTGCACTGCCTGGACCTCGACCGCTTCCGCGGCGTGAACGACGGCTACGGCACGCCCGCCGGCGACCGGGTGTTGGCCGCCGTCGCCGAACGACTGCGGGCGCTCGCCGGCTCCCACGACCTTCCCGCCCGGCTATCCGGCGACGAGTTCGCGCTGCTCCAGGCCGACGCCGGCCCGGCGGAGGCGGAGCGTTTCGCGGCGGGGTTGGCGGAGGCGCTGGCGGAGCCGCACGACTTGGACGGCGACGCGCTGGTGGTCCGTGCGCACGCGGGCTTCGCGTTGGCGCCCGCCGACGGCGCGGCGGCGGACGCGCTGCTGCGCCACGCCGGCCTCGCGGCGGAACGCGCCAAGGCGGAAAAGGACGCGTGGCCGCGCCGCTTCCACCCCGACATGGACGCGGCGCAGCGGGCGCACCGTTCCTTGGAGGCCGAGTTGCGCCGCGCCCTGGCCGCCGACGCGCTCGAACTGCACTACCAGCCGCAGGTGGACACCGTCGCCGGCAGGGTTTCCGGCCTGGAAGCGCTGCTGCGGTGGCGCCACCCGGTGCGCGGGTGGATCTCCCCGGCCGAGTTCGTGCCGGTGGCGGAGCAGTCCGGCCTTATCGTTCCGCTCGGGGAGTGGGCGCTGCGCCGGGCCGCGCGCGACGCTTCCGGTTGGCCGGGCCGGGTGCGGGTGGCCGTCAACGTTTCCCCGTTGCAGTTCCGCTCGGCGGGCCTGGGCGACGCGGTGCTCGGGGCGCTGCGGGACGCGGAACTGCCGGCCGGGCGGCTGGAGCTGGAGATCACGGAAAGCGCGCTGCTGGAAGACGGCGACGCGGTGCGTTCCGTGCTGCACCGGCTGCGCGCGGGCGGGGTGCGGGTGGCGATGGACGACTTCGGCACCGGCTTCTCCTCCCTCGCGACGCTGCGGTCGTTCCCCTTCGACAAGATCAAGATCGACCAGTCCTTCGTCCGCGTGCCGGCGGATGGCGTGCCGCAGGCCGACGCCATCGTGCGCGCCGTGGCCGGCCTCGCCGCGGCGCTCGGCATGCGCTGCACCGCCGAAGGGGTGGAGACCGAGGCGCAGCTCGGACGGCTCGCCGCCGCGGGGTGCGGCGAGGTGCAGGGCTACCTGTTCGGCCGCCCCAGGCCGGCCGGCGAGGTGCCGGGGCTGATCGCCCGCATCGAGGCGGGCTTCGCCGTGGACGCCTGACCTCCCGCGCCCGATGGGTCGCCGAGGGCCGGGCCGATGGCTTGTCCGGCGGCGACGGCGGTGGTCAATTGCGGCATGGCCCTCGATCCGGCGCAGCTCTTCTCCCTCCAAGGCCGCAACGCCCTCGTCACCGGCGCGTCCGGCGCGCTGGGCGAGCACTTCGCGCGGGTGCTGCACGCGGTCGGCGCGCGGGTGGCGCTCGCGGCGCGGCGCACGGACGCCCTGGAGGCGCTCGCCGCCGAATTGGGCGAGCGCGCCATCCCGGTGGCGCTGGACGTCACCGATGCCGCCGCGGTCGGCCGCGCCTTCGACGCGGCGGAGGCCGCGTTCGGCGCCCCCTGCGACGTGGTGGTCAACAACGCCGGCATCGCGGTGACGCGCCCGGCCTTGCAGCAGACCGAAGAGGATTGGGACAGCGTGCTGGACGTGAACCTTCGCGGCTGCTTCCTGGTGGCGCAGGCCGCGGCGCAACGGCTGGTCGCCGCGGGGAAGCCGGGCAGCGTCGTCAACATCGCCTCCGTGGGCGGGCTGCGGGTGCTGTCGGGTGTCGTAGGTTACACCGCCTCCAAGGCGGCGCTGTTGCAGATGACGCGGCAGCTCGCGGTGGAGTGGGCGCGGCACAACATCCGGGTGAACGCGATCGCGCCGGGCTACGTCCTCACGCCGATCAACGCCGGGTTCTTCGCCACCGAGGCGGGGCAGGCGCTCGTGAAACGCTCGCCGCAGCGCCGCCTCGGCCAACCCGCGGACCTGACCGGGCCGCTGCTCCTCCTCGCCTCCGACGCCGGCGCGCACATGACCGGCGCGACCTTGGTGGTGGACGGCGGCCATTCCGTGAACCCGCTCTAGGGACTTCCCCCATGGACTTCGCCCTTTCCCCCGAAACCGACGCCATCCGGCAGCGCATCCGCGCCTTCGTGGAAGAGCGGCTGATCCCGCTGGAGCGCGACCCGGCGAGCTACGACGAGCACGAGAACATAGCCCGGCCCTTGCTGGAGCGGATGCGGGCGGAGGCGCGGAAGCAGGGGCTCTGGGCCTTGGGGATGCCCAAGGGCCGCGGCGGCGGCGGCCTCACCATGGCCGAGCTGGCGCCCTGCTACGAGGAGATGAACCGCTCCATTCTCGGCCCCGTCGTGTTCCACGGCGCGGCGCCGGACGACGGCAACATGCGCGTGCTGGAGCAGGTCGCGAACGAGGACCAGAAGGCGCGCTGGCTCCAGCCCATCATCGACGGCGAGGTGCAGTCTTCCTTCGCCATGACGGAGCCGGACGGCTGCGGCAGCGACCCCTCGATGACCTACACCCGGGCGGAGCGACGCGGCAACGACCACTGGGCCATCCACGGCCGCAAGCACTACATCACCGGCGCGGCCGAGGCGAAGCACTTCATCCTCATGGCCCGCACCTCGGACGACGACCGCAAGGGCCTCACCGCCTTCCTGTTCCACGCCGACCAGCCCGGATGGCGCATCACCCGGCGCATCCCGATCATGGGGCCGGAGGAGCACGGCGGGCACTGCGAGGTCGAGTTCGACGGGCTGGAAATACACGACGAGGACGTGTTGATGGGCGTGGGCGACGGTCTGCGCGTGACGCAGATCCGCCTCGGCCCGGCGCGGCTCACGCACTGCATGCGCTGGACCGGCCTCGGCCGCCGGGCGCTGGAGATCGCCATGGCGCGGATCGAGACGCGCGAGGCGTTCGGCCAGAAGCTGGCCGACAAGGAGAGCGTGCAGCAGATGGTCGGGCAGGCGGCGATGGAGCTCGACATCGGCCGTTTGCTGACGATGCGGGCGGCTTGGCTGCTGGACCAGGGCAACCTCGCGCGCAAGGAGGTCTCCATGGCCAAGGTGGTGGTGGCGGACGCGCTGCACCGGGCGGTGGACACCTCGCTGCAACTGCTCGGCGCGCGGGGCTACTCCAAGGACGAGCCGGTGGAGTGGATGTACCGTTACGCCCGTCAGGCGCGGCTGGTGGACGGCGCCAGCGAGGTCCACCGCATGGTGCTGGCGAACTTCCTCCGCCGCCAGGGCAAGGACTTCTTCTCCTGGGGGGCCGCCGGGCGTGGATGAGGGCGCCCGCGCCCGCTTGGCCGCTTGGCTGACGGCGGTGGCGGGCGCGCCCGTGACGATCGAGTCGATGGCGCTGCTCTCCGGCGGCGCGGTGCAGCAGAATTGGGCGTTGGACGTGTCGCGCGGCGGCGCTCCGGAGCGCTGGGTGCTGCGGACGGACAACGCCGCCGTGCTCGCTGTCAGCCTGCCGCGCGCGACGGAATTCGCCTTGCTGCGCGCCGCCCAAGGCGCGGGCGTGACGGTGCCGGAGCCGCTGTTCTGCTGCGAGACCACGGAGGTGACGGGCGCGCCCTTCTTCGTCATGCGCCGCGCGGAGGGCGTGGCGCGCGGGCACGTGCTGGTGCGGCAGGCCGATGCGGTGGGCGGCGACCCGGCGCTGGCGACGGCGCTGGGGCGGGAGCTGGCGCGCATCCACTCCATCCGGCCGCCGCGAGACGATCTGGCGATGCTGCCGGCGCCGCCGGACGACCCGGCGGTGGACTTCGTGGCGCGTCAGCGCGCGGCACTGGACGCCGCCGGCACGCCGCGGCCGGTGCTGGAGTGGGGCCTCCGCCATCTGGAGCGCGAAGCGCCCCGGCCGGGCGAGGTGGTGCTGAACCACAACGACTTCCGCACGGGCAACTACATGGTCCACGAGGGCCGCGTGACCGCCGTGCTCGACTGGGAGTTCGCGGCGTGGGGCGACCCGCATGCCGACCTCGGTTGGCTTTGCGCGCCGTGCTGGCGCTTCGGCGGCGCGCACGAGGCGGGCGGCGTCGGGCCGCGAGCGGCGCTCTATCGGGGCTACGAGGAGGCGAGCGGCCGGCGCGTGGAGCCGGATCGCGTGCGGTGGTGGGAGCTGGCCGCGACGATCCGCTGGGCGGTGATCGCGGCGGACCAAGCGGGGCGGCACCTGTCCGGGCGGGAGAACAACCTGGAACTGGCGCTGACCGGGCACATCGTGCCGGAGCTGGAGATGGACGTGCTGCGGATGACGGGAGCCCTCGATGCTTGAGCGCCCGGACGCGGCAGGGCTGCTGGAGACGGCGCGCGACGTGCTGCTGCGCGAGCTGCTGCCGCACCTGCCCGAAGCGAAGCGCTTCGAGGCGCGCATGGTGGCGAACGCCATGGCCATCGCTCGCCGCGAGATGCCGGCGGACACGGCGCCGACGCTGGCCCGCCTGCGCGATCTGTTCGACATGCCGAACGCGGCGCCCGACGCGCTGCTGCGCCGCTTAGCGGCGGAGATCCGAGCCGGCGGACGCGACCCCGGCCGGCCCGGCAGCGCGGACGCCGCCCGCGCCTTGGCGGAGCTGACGCGGTTGCGCTGCGCGGTGAGCAACCCGCGGGCGCTCGGGCGGTAGGAGAGGCGCGATGCGCGACCACGAGACCTTGCCGCGGCTGCCCGCGAACCACGTGCCGCTGACGCCCCTCTCCTTCCTGCTGCGGAGCGCCCGCGTCTACCCGGACCGCGTCGCGGTCATCCACGGCGCGCGGCGCTTCACCTACGCCGAGTTGCTCGAACGCTGCCGGCGCCTCGCCTCGGTGCTGGCAAGCACCGGCATCGCGCCGGGCGACACGGTGGCGGTGCTGGCGCCGAACATCCCGGAGATGCTGGAGGCGCACTACGGCGTGCCGATGGCCGGCGCCGTGCTGCTGACCGTCAACATCCGGCTGGACGCGGCTGCGGTCGGCTTCATCCTGCGCCATTCCGGCGCGCGGCTGTTGATCGTGGACCGCGAGTGGGGGGCGGTGGCGCGCGCGGCCCTGGCCGACCTGCCGGACCCTCCGCGCGTGGTGGAGATCGCCGATCCGGAGGCCGCAGGACCGGGCGAAACGCTCGGCGCCATCGACTACGAGGCGTTCCTCGCCTGCGGCGACCCGGACGCGCCGGGCCGCACGCCGGCGGACGAGTGGGAGAGCATCGCGCTGTCCTACACCTCCGGCACCACGGGCGACCCGAAGGGCGTGGTGACGCACCATCGCGGCGCCTACCTCAACGCCTGCGGCAATGCGCTGGCCTTCGGGCTCAATCCGGAGAGCGTGTATCTCTGGACGCTGCCGATGTTCCACTGCAACGGCTGGACCTACACCTGGGCCGTCACCTTGCAGGGCGGCACGCATGTCTGCCTGCGGCGGGTGGAGCCTGCGGCCATCTTCGCCGCGGTGGCGGAGCACGGCGTGACGCACCTGTGCGCGGCGCCCGTGGTGCTCACCATGCTGATCCACGCGCCGGCGGAGCAGCGGCGGGCTTTCCCGCAGACCTGCCGCATCGCCACCGGCGGCGCGGCGCCGCCCTCGGCGGTGATCGCGGGCATGGAGAAGCTGGGCTTCGCGGTGACGCACCTCTACGGGCTGACCGAGTGCTACGGCCCGGCCACCATCTGCGTGCCGCAGCCGGGGTTGGACGCGCTGCCCCTGGAGGAGCGCGCGGCGTTCATGGCGCGCCAGGGCGTGAACCACCCGACGCTGGAGCAGGCGACGGTGCTCGACACCGCCACGATGCGTTCGGTGCCGGCGGATGGCGCGACGATGGGCGAGGTGGCGCTGCGCGGGAACACGGTGATGAAGGGCTATCTCCGCAATCCGGCGGCCAACGAGGCGGCTTTCGCGGGCGGGTGGTTCCACACCGGCGACCTGGGCGTGCTCCATCCGGACGGCTACATCGAGGTGAAGGACCGGGCCAAGGACATCGTCATCTCCGGCGGCGAGAACGTCTCGACCCTCGAAGTGGAGGAGGTGTTGTACGCGCACCCCGCCATCATGGAGGCGGCGGTGGTGGCGCGGCCGGACCCGAAGTGGGGCGAAGTGCCGCACGCCTTCGTCACGCCCGCGCCGGACGCGGCGCCGATCACCGAGGCGGAGGTGGTCGCTTGGTGCCGCGCGCGGCTGGCGGGCTTCAAGGTGCCGAAGGGCGTCTCCTTCGGGCCGCTGCCCAAGACGTCCACCGGCAAGATCCAGAAGTACGAGTTGCGGCAGAGGCTGCGCGACGCCGCCAGGTGACGCGGCGCCCCGCGTTCGACTGAGGACACACCGGCCGGGGATGCCCTAGGCTCTCGCGCAACGGCCCGGCCCGCAGGGCCGAACCGGGAGATTCCAGCATGGGCCAGCGACGCGCCGCCTTCGTCCGCCGCCGCCACCTCCTCGCCGCGCCTGCGCTGCTCGCGGCCTCGACGGCGCTCGCTCAAGCAGGGCCGGTCCGCATCGTCGTGCCCTACACCCCCGGCGCGATCAACGACAGCTTGGCGCGGCTGGTCGCCGAAGGGATGCAGGGCGCACTCGGCCAGATCGGCGTCGTCGAGAACCGGCCGGGGGCGAGCGGTTCGCTCGGCCTCGCCTCGGTGGCGCAGGCGGCGCCGGACGGCGGCACCATCGCTGTCGTCAACACCGCCAACCTGGCGATGAACCCCTTCCTCTTCGCCAACACCGGCTACGACCCGCAGCGCGATTTCGCGCCGCTCTGCGTGGTGGCGCGGCTGATGAACGCGCTCACGGTTTCGGCGGAGAGCGGCATGCGGAGTTTGCAAGACCTGCTCGCGCGCTCGCGGGCGCGGCCGGGCGGGCTCACCTACTCCAGCTCCGGCGCCGGCTCCAGCCCGCATCTGGCGGCGGAGCTGCTGAAGCACCGCACCGGGGTGCAAGGCGAGCACGTGCCCTACCGCGGCAGCGCGCCGGCGATCGTGGACATGATCGGCGGCCGGGTGGACTGGAGCGTGGACAACCTTTCCAACGTCTTGCCGCATGTGCAGGCGGGCAAGCTGCGGGTGCTGGCCGTGACCGGGCGGGAGCGCGACCCGACGCTCCCGGACGTGCCGACGCTGCAGGAGGCGGGGCTGGCGGACTACGAGGTGTACGTCTGGTTCGGCTTCGTCGGCCCCGCCGGGCTGTCGCCGGCGCTGCGCGAGCGGCTGTCGTCGGCGATCCTCCGCATCGCCCAGCAGCCCGAGGCGGCGGAGCGCATCCGTCGGGGCGGGGCCGCCGTTTGGCCGCAGAACAGCGCGGCGTTCGCGGCGCTGCTCCGGGCCGAATTGGACAAATGGGGCACGGTGATCCGGGCGGCGGGGCTGAAATTGGAGTAGCGTTCAGCCCGCCGAGACGTAGCCGTAGGCGAGGTTGCTGCGCTCGCCGCCGGTCGCTGCGTACTCCCGCTTCACGCGCGAGACCTCGTCCGTTTCCAGTTCGGCGCGGCGCTCGTCGTACTTGTACATGCGGACCGAGTTGCCGGAAAAGATGGCGGTTTTCACCGGGCCGTCGGCGGGGCCGAGGGGAGCGAAGCCGAACTGGCGCTGCATGTCGTCCGGGATTTCCAGGCGGCGCAGGGCCTCGATCTGCCATTGCGGCGAGCCGGTCCAGACGGCGTCCGTGCCCCAGACGACGTGGTCGGCGCCGAGGCCCTTCACCAGGATGCCCATGAGCGCGGCGGCCAGACGGGGCTGCACCACCGTTGTTTGGGCGAAAATCTGGCCTAGGTCGCCGTACACGTTCGTCACGCCGTACTTTTCGGGGATCTCGGCGAGGTCGCTGGTCCACTCCACGCGGCCGGTGCGTTGGAACTGCTCAAGCCCCTGCTCGGCCGTGCCGCCGCCGGCGAAGCGGTAGGCGGAGTGGTAGATGACGAAGTTGATCTGCGGCCAGTCCTTCGCCGCTTTGCCGACGTCGTCCACGCGGGCGTAGGGCAGCAGGTGCGGGAAGCGGGCCTCGATCTGCGGCGGGAACAGGCCCTTGTGGATGCAGACGATGTTGTGCCCCGCTTTGAGCAGGCGCTCGTAGAACGGGTACATCAGCTTCTCGTCGTCCAGGCGCCAGGGCCATTGGGCCATGTGCTTGTTGGTGTTGTCGCCGATGGTGTAGCCCTTGAAGCTGTCGGGCTTCAGCTCCTCGATCGCGCGCTCCACCTGCTCCATCCAACCGGGCTGGCCGGGGGTGAAGATGGCGTGGCTCATGGCGCGGCGGGTGCCGGCGGCCTCGTTGATCTTCTTCCGCGCGTTGAACTTCATCTCGTTGGTGAGAAACCAGTCGGTCGGCTCGTCCGACGGGGCGCCGGAGATCAGCGCCACCTTGGTGTCGCTGTCGAGGAAGACTTCCTTGAACCAGTTGGCGTATTTCAGGCTCTCGATGCTCTGCTCGGCGGGGTTGAGCGCGGGGTTCCAGCCGGCGCGGCCGACGGCCTTGCGCATCTCGATGAAGCCCATGTGGCGGGTGTCGTCGCGCAGGTAGTGGGTGTGGACGTCGAGGATGAACTGGTCGCGGAGCGAGGCGGCGCGGGCCTCGGCGCGCTCGGGCTCCTGCGCCTCGGCGCGCGAGACGCCGAAGACGGGACCGTACACCTCGTTCATCGCCAGGAAGGCGGCGGCCATGCCGGAGGTGGTGGACAGGAAGCCGCGGCGCGAGAGGTTCTGCTTGCCGCCGATCTCGTCGGCCATGCCCTTGATGCGGGCTTCGACCTCGCGCTGCTGGGGTGTTTGCGGGATGGGGGCGAACTCGTCGGAGGCGACCACCTGGGTCGGGATCGGCGAGGGGAACATCGTGTCCTGGGCGGGGCGGAGGTCGGCGATTTCCTCGTCGGTCAGGAAGCCCATCGCGGCGGTGTCCCTCGGTTCGGGCGCGAGCTTGGCGGCGTTTTCCCCAGGCGTGCAAGGGGCGTAGAGTGGCAGGCAGACCCTGGGAGGAACGACCATGAACGCTCCGGTCGAAGCGGGGCCGGCGCCGCCGGACGCCAAGGCGTTGGCGCAGTTGGCGGAGCAGCTCACGCAGCTTTTGCGGCTGCGGACCTTTCCCATCGGCATGAAGCTGTTCGAGAGCGTGGAGGCGATGGCGGCGGTGCCGGGGCTGCGGCGGCCGACGCAAGGCAAGACGTTCTCCACCTGCCAGCTCGTGACGCAGGCGCGCATCGCGGGGTTCACCATCGGCATCGCGCACGAGAACGTCCCGGCCTTCTCCAACTGCGGCGGCATCATCGGGCTGAACGAGCCGTCCGACCTTTACCTGTCGGGCCGCAAGATGGAGGGCGTTTGGTTCGCCAACCGCGAGGCCTCGGCGGCGCACCAGGCGGGGATGCCGCGGGTGCCGGCGGGGCGGTTCCATGGGCTGGTGGCCTCGCCGTTACGGAGCGCTCGGCTGGACCCGCCGGACATCTGCTTGTTCTACGCCAACCCGGCGCAGATGATCCTGTTCATCAACGGACTCCAGTGGAAGAGCTACCAGCGGTACGACTTCTCCATCACCGGCGAGAGCGCTTGCGCGGACAGTTGGGGCCGGGCGCTGCGGGACCGGACGGTGTGCTTGTCCATCCCCTGCTACGCGGAGCGGCGCTACGGCGGCGTGGCCGATGATGAGCTGCTGATGGCGTGCCCGCCCGGCGATCTGGCGCAGGGCGTCGAGGGCTTGCAGGGCCTGTCCAAGGCGGGGCTGCGTTACCCGATCATGCCCTACGGGCCGCAGGCCGATCCAGGCGAGGGCATGGCCAAGAGCTATTCGGACAAGGCTTGAACGGCGGGGCGGGCGGGTGCCGGCCCATTCGCCTTACCACCTTACTGCCTTACCATCTTACCCGGCGCGCCGCCGCTGTTCGGACGAATGGCGGCAGCGCCTTACTTCCTTACCACCTTACGGTCTTACATTCCGCGGCCTTGCTTCCTGGGAACCGTAGGAATATATTCTGGGTGTGTTCCGGCCTTGAGGGTTCCATGCGTCCTGTCGTCGTCAAAGTCACCAGCAAGAACCAGATCACCTTGCCGGACGCGCTCATGCGCGAACTCGGCAGGCCGAGCCACTTCAAGGCCTTCGTCCAAGAGGGCAATTTGGTGCTGTTCTCGGCCCGATTGGCGACGTTCGATGAGCAGGCGAAGGAGGCGGGCGTGCCGCCCTCGGTGCTGAAGCGGGCCTACGCGCTGACTGCGGAACGTCGGGCGGCGTCGGCGGAGCAGCGCCCGCCGGCAATCGCGGCCGTCGAACGGGACGGCGGCAGTTGACTTCATTCCTATATGATGGGGACCGTGATCGGTCAACCGAAGATGATTTGCGCCCGTTTTTGGTTGGAGGGGTGCGACTCGGCGCTTGGATCGGCGAGCCTCGCTCCCTATTTGTTCTAGTGGCTCGCCTGCGCATGCGAGCTTCGGCACTCGACCACGCCGCGGCAACCGCGCTCGGCCCACCGGAGCCTCGCCGGCGACGATTTGAACCCCGGAGCCTCCGCTACGAGGCCCGATCCGCCTGTTGAACGGAGCTTAGCGGGAACATATCATGAACGAAATCGTCCGCCAACCGGCCGCCGACCCTAACTGGAACGGCTCGCCGACGCACTCTGTCAGCATCGCGCGCGAGAGCCCCGAGACCGGCCAGATCGCGTTCGCGCTGGTGTCCGCGCTTTCCAAGCTGCGGAACCCGCCGCGCAACCGCTCGGTGGAGGTCAGCACGCGCGGGGGCGGCAAGTACTCCTTCCGCTACGCGACGCTCGACAAGATCCTGGACATGGCGCGGCCGGTGCTGGCGGCGGAGGGGCTGGTGTTGTTCCAGCCGATCTCCACCAACGAGAAGGGCGGGCTGGTGCTGGTGACGCGGCTGCTGCACCGGAGCGGCGAGTGGATGGAGACTTCCATCCCCCTCCCCACGCCCGGCGGCGACCCGCAGAGCTTCGGCTCCGCCGTGACCTACCTGCGCCGCTACGCCGTGACCGCTCTGCTCGGCATCGCCTCCGACGAGGACGACGACGCCAACCGCGCCGCGGGCAACCACGTCAAGGACGTGACGCCGCGGCACGAGCGGCTGCGCGACGAGGCGGGGCGCGCGACCGACCCGTTGCAGGCGCTGACCGCCAAGGCCAAGGGCGCGCGCGACGTGGACGACGGCACGGACCTGATCCGGGCCTGGGCGAACGCGACCGCCGCGACCGAGGCGCTGCGCGGCCAGCCCGAGTGGGAGACGCTCGTGCGGCACGTCGGCCTCGGGCTGCGGAACAGCCTCGGCCAGATGTGCGCCTCCGCCTTCGTGCGCGCGGCGCGGCTGGCGGGGCCGGAGGACGTGGCGGCGTTCGAGGCGGTGTGGGGCGGTGAGTGGGCCCACACGCTCATGATGATGCAGGAGGAAGCGCCGGACACGTACCGGGCGCTCCAGAGCCACGTCGTGTCGCAGATCCGTCGCGCGCGCCGCGCGGGCGCGGCGGCTGAGGCGGGGGCGGCGCCTGTCGCCGGCAGCGGCGAGGCGGCGGCCTTCGAGGCGTCGTCGCAACCCGACGA
>CADCTL010000159.1 GCA_902805625.1 uncultured Acetobacteraceae bacterium | reverse complement strand
CGCCGTCAGGTCTAATCCAGGAGCTATGGCCGAAACTGGGTGATGGCTGAGTGAGAAAGGCGGCGTATCGAGGCGGGTGACGAGCCTGCCAGGACCTCCCTAAGGAGCGATATGCCACGATGAGCGATACCACTGTTGTCCCACTCCGCCACCCCGACACGATCGAGGATCCGCTGACGGCCGTCCTGAGGAGCGGCGCCCGCCGGTTGCTGGCGCAGGCTGTCGAGGCGGAAGCCCAGGCGTTCCTGGCTGAGATGAAGGGTCTGCGGCTGCCGGACGGGCGCGAGCGCGTGGTGCGGCACGGCCATGCTCCGGAGCGCGTGGTCCAGACCGGCATCGGCCCGGTCCCGGTGCGACGGGCCAAGCTGCGCGACCGCGGCGCCGGCGATGGGGCCGAGCGCATCCGCTTCACCTCGGCCATCCTGCCGCGCTGGGCGCGGCGGACCCGGAGCCTGGATGCGCTGCTGCCGATCCTCTACCTGCGCGGGGTCTCGATGGGCGACTTCGGGGAAGCGCTCGGAGCGCTGCTGGGAAAGGACGCGCCGAACCTGTCGCCCTCGGTGGTCGCGCGGTTGCGGGGCGAATGGGAAGCGGACCACGCGCGCTGGCAGCGGCGCGACCTGTCGGCGCGGCGCTATGTGTACGTCTGGGCGGATGGCGTCCACCTGCAGGCGCGCATGGAGCCGCAGGCCGAGTGCATGCTGGTGCTGATCGGCGCCACGCCCGAGGGCAAGAAGGAGCTTGTCGGTTTCCAGGTGGGGATGCGCGAAAGCGCGCAGAGCTGGCGGGAGCTGCTGGTGGACCTCAAGGCCCGCGGCCTGGCCATCGCGCCCGAGCTGGCCACCGGCGACGGCGCCCTCGGCTTCTGGACGGCGCTGGAGGAGGTCTTCCCCGCGACCCGGCACCAGCGGTGCTGGGTGCACAAGGCCGCGAACGTGGAGAACAAGCTGCCCCGGTCCGTCCAGCCCGCCGCGAAGGCGGACCTGCGCGAGATCTGGCAAGCGCCGGACCGCGCGACGGCGGAAGCGGCGATCGCCACCTTCGCCGAGAAGTACGGGGCCAAATACGGGAAGGCCGTCGCGTGCTTGGTCAAGGACCGCGACGCGCTGCTGGCGTTCTACGACTTCCCGGCCGAGCACTGGGACCACCTGCGCACGTCCAACCCGGTCGAGAGCGTGTTCGCCACCGTCCGGCACCGCACGGTGCGCACCAAGGGCGCGCTGTCGCAGGACACCGCCCGGCTGATGGTCTTCAAGC
This sequence comes from uncultured Acetobacteraceae bacterium, assembly GCA_902805625.1. GTDB lineage: Bacteria > Pseudomonadota > Alphaproteobacteria > Acetobacterales > Acetobacteraceae > Craurococcus. Next base: position 213 of record CADCTL010000159.1, on the reverse strand, counting down.
TGGTCATGGCCGCCGCCAAGACCTGGCGCCGGCTGAAAGGCGAGAACCAGTTGCCCAAGGTCATCCGGGGCGTCACCTTCCGCGACGGCGTCGAGGTCACCGACACGCCAGCGCAGACCGCCGCCTGATCACGCCGTCACCCAGATTCCCGCATAGCTCCCTTTTGCGTCCCATCCAGCCGAGCTGGCTGACCTGAGCGAGGTCGGTCGTGCA
>CADCTL010000158.1 GCA_902805625.1 uncultured Acetobacteraceae bacterium | reverse complement strand
CCAGGGGCTGCGCGACGACGGGCGGCGGCGCGGCGCGGCCGGGCAGGGGCCGCACCGCCGCCCGCGCCGTGTAGGCCTGCCAGAGCGCGCGGTCCGCCTCTGTCAGCCCCCTCTTCCGGACCGCCCGCAGGAACACCGTCAGTCGCCCGGCGCCGGCCGTCCGCCCGGCTCGGCGGTCCGCGGCGGCGGGGAAGCGTCCGCCATCGGCAGCGCCGCCGGGTCGTCGTCCACCAGCACCACGTGCAGGCGCCGCGGCCCGTGCGCGCCGAGTTCCAAGGTCTGCTCGATGTCGGCGCTGCGCGAGGGCCCGGTGACGAGCATGACGTTGCGCGGCATGTGGCCGCCGGTGAGCGCGTCCCGGTTCTCCGCGCGCAGCAGGTCCCACGCCTCCTCGTAGGCGCCGACCACGCGGGTGGCGCGCAGCACCACGATCTCCGTCTCCGGCAGGATGTTGAGCGTGGTGGGCCGCCCCGGCGCCGAGGGCAGCATCAACGTGCCCGTCTCGGCGATGCCGGCGTAGCCGTGCTGCACGCCCACGCTGTCCGCCGGATCGGCACGGCGCTTCTCGACCTCCAGCAACGGCCGGTTTTCCCAAGGGATGGCGGCCATCTCTTCGTGCGGCGCCATGGCGAAGCGCGAGGGCAGGTTCTGCGCCGCCAGGTAGTCGGCCACGGCGGCGGGCACGGCGGCGGGCTCCGGCACGCGCTCCACCGTGGCGAATTCCTTCTCCAGATTGCGCACGAAGAGCGCCACCTGCTCCGGCCGCGGCAGGCGCGACCGGGCCGGGATGAGGTGGCGCGGGTGCGTGGCCAGCCGCCCGTCGAGCATGGCCGCCTGGTCGGCCGGCAAGGGGCCGCGCCGCAGGTTGCGGCGGATGGTGTTGAGGATCGTGTCCTTGCTCATCGGCCGTTCTGCCGGCGCTGCTTGGCATAGGCCGCCATGAAGGTGCCGCCGGCGCCGCTCCGCTCGGGCAGGGGCAGGTCGCGCCCCTCCGTCCAACCGCCCGCCAGCGGCAGGGTAGGCACCGCCCCGCGCCCGCGGCCCCACAGCCCGAGCGCCGCCACCGCCGCCCGCGTCGCCATCCGGTAGAGCGCCGGCCGCCGCGCCACGTAGCGCCACAGGGCGAGGTTGCGCCGCTGCGCCTTCGGAGTCAGGTGCCGCTCGAATTCCCGCTCGCGCCAGTGGCGCATCATCTTGGGCAGCGGGATCTTCACCGGGCAGACGCTCTCGCACTTGCCGCAGAAGGTGGAGGCGTTGGGGAGGTTCGCCGTGCGCTCGATGCCGGCCAGCGCCGGCGTGAGCACGCTGCCCATCGGCCCCGGGTACACCCAGCCGTAGGCGTGCCCGCCCACCGCGCCGTAGACCGGGCAGTGGTTCATGCAGGCGGCGCAGCGGATGCAGCGCAGCATCTCGCCGAACTCGGTGCCGAGCATGTTGGAGCGGCCGTTGTCGAGCAGCACCACGTGGTACTCCTCCGGCCCGTCCAGCTCGCCTTCGCGCCGCGCGCCGGTGGAGAAGGTGGTGTAGACCGAGAAGTCCTGCCCCGTGGCGCTGCGCGCCAGCAGCCGCAGGAGGGAGGTCGCGTCCTCCAGCGTCGGCACGACCTTCTCGATGGAGGCCAGCGCGATGTGGACCCGCGGCAGGGTCTGCGTCAGGTCGCCGTTGCCCTCGTTGGTGACGATGACGCTGCTGCCCGTCTCGGCGATCAGGAAGTTGGCGCCGGTGATGCCGACGTCGGCGGCCAGGAAGCGGTCGCGCAGCTTCCCGCGCGCCTCCTGCATGATGTCGCGCCGCTCGGCGAAAACGCGGTCCCGCGGCAGGTCGGTGTGGCTGCGGCGGAACTCCGCCTCCCAGTCCTCGCGGTTGAGGTGGAAGGCGGGAGCGATGATGTGGGAGGGGTGCTCCTGCCGGAGCTGGATGATGTACTCGCCGAGGTCCGTCTCCACCGGCAGGATGCCGTTCGACTCCAGATGGGCGTTCACCGCGATCTCCTCGGAGATCATCGACTTGCCCTTGGTGACGGTGCGGGCGCCGGCGTCGCGGCAGATCTTCAGGATCGCCGCCCGCGCGTCCTCGGCCGTTGAGCACCAATGCACCTTGCCCCCGGCCCGCTCCACCGCGGCGGCGTAGCGCTCCAGGTAGAAGTCGAGATTGGCCAGGGCGTGGTTCTTGATGTCCCGCCCGACGTCGCGCAGCCGCTCGAACTCCGGCAGGGCGGCCACGGCGGCGGCGCGCCGGGTGAGGAACGCGCCCTTGGCGGTGCCGAGCGCCTTTTGCAGCCCGACATCCGCCATGGCGCGGGCGGCGTTCTGCTTGAAGGCGGGCGATGTGACCTGCACGGGCGGGGTGCTCCTGGGCGACGGGCGTCCCCAGAATGTAGCGCAGCGGGGGCGATCTACTACCCGACGGAGATGCCCGCCTCCTTGACCACCTTGCCCCAGCGCTCCGTTTCCCGCCGCATCAGCGCCGCGAGTTCCGCGGGCGAGGACGCCGCCGCGTCCGCCCCGGCCTGGGCCATGCGCTCCCGCACCGCCGGGATCGCCACGGCGTCCCGCACCGCCGCGCCCAGGCGCTCGACCGCCGCCTCCGGCGTGCCCGCCGGCACCAGCACCGCGCCCCAGGAGGTGTTCTCGGCGCCGGGCAGCCCGGCTTCCGCGACGGTCGGCACGTCCGGCAGCAGCGGCGAGCGGCGCGGCCCGGTGACGGCCAGCGCCCGCACGCGGCCTGACTGCACCTGCCCGATGCAGGAGGGAAGCTGGTCCACCATGAATTGCACGTTGCCCGCGATCGTGTCGTTCAGCGCCGGCGCGCTGCCGCGGTAGGGCACGTGCAGCACCTGGATGCCGGCCGCGAGACGGAACAACTCGGCCGCCATGTGGGTGGAGGAGCCCGGCCCCGCCGAGCCGAAATTGAGTGTGCCCGGCCGCGCCTTGGCCAGCGCCACCAGCTCCGCCGCCGTGCGCGCCGGCACGTTGGGGTTGACGATCAGCGCGTTGTCCGTGGTGAAGGCCAGCGAGACCGGCGCCAGGTCCCGCGCCGGGTCGAAGCCGAGGTTCGGGAAGAGGTGCGGGTTCACCGTCAGCGCGCCGCTGGTGCCCATCAGCAGGCTGAGCCCGTCGGGCGCGCTGCGGACCACGTTCTCGATGCCGATGTTGCCGCTGGAGCCGGTGCGGTTCTCCACCACCACGGGCTGGCCGAGGCTTTCCGTCAGCCGTTCCGCCAAGATGCGCGCCGCGACGTCCGTGGCGCCGCCGGCCGGGAAGGGCACCACGAAGCGCAGCGGGCGCGAGGGTGCCCAGGTGGCTTGCGCCCGCGCCAGCGAAGGCGCGGCGAGGCAAACGGCGAGCAGATGGCGACGGCTTGGCATGGCGTTCCTCCGGTCCTTCGCGTTCAGCACGCCGTCGCGTGGCGTTCCTTGACCAGCCGCAGCACGGCGATCGGGTCTTCGGCCCACCACCGGCGCGACAGGATTTCGCACTCGACGAAGCCGCCGTAGCCCGCGGCTTCCGCCATGGCGCGGATGCGCGGTATGTCGATGCAGCCGTCGCCGGGCATCCCGCGGTCGAACACAAGGTCGGTGGTCGGCACCAGCCAATCGCAGACGTGGAACGCCGCGATTCGCCCGCGGGCGCGCAGCATCTGCCGCTCCAGGTCCGGGTCCCACCACACGTGGTACACGTCCACCGCGACGCCGGCCCCCTCGCCCAGCTCTTCGCAGAGGTCGAGCGCCTGGGCGAGCGTGGACAGCACCGAGCGGTCCGCGCAGGTCATCGGGTGCAGCGGTTCCAGCGCGAGTGTCACGCCGGCCGCGCGCGCCTCGGGCAAGAGGGCGTGCAGCCCGTCGCGCACCATGCTCCGGGCGCCGGGCAGGTCCTTGGAGCCGGGGGGCAGGCCGCCGCACACCATGACCAGGCAGCTCGCGCCCAGCTCGTGCGCCTCGGCCACGGCGCGGCGGTTGTCCTCGACGGCCGCGCGCCGCCCGGCCGCGTCCGCCGCTGTGAACATGCCGCCGCGGCAGAGGCCCGTGACCGCCAGCCCGGCGTCGCGGACGCGCCGCGCGGCGCGGGCCACGCCCATGTCGTGCAGCATGTCGCGCCAGGGCGAGATGCCGGGGATGCCGTGGCGCGCGCAGCCTTCGATGCACTCGGGCAGGCCCCAGCGCTCCCGCACCGTCGCGGTGTTCAGGGAGAGCGGCCCCGGCTTCGGCATCAGCCTTCCACCCCGTGCAGCGCCAGCAAGGTCCGCATCCGCGCCGCCGCTCGGTCCGGGTCGGCGAGCAGCCCGGCGCTGTCGGCCAGGCGGAACAGCTCGGCGAAGTGCAGGACGGAGCGCGCCGATTGCTGGCCGCCCAGCATGGTGAAGTGGTCCTGGTGGCCGTTCAGCCACGCCATGAACACCACGCCCGTCTTGTAGAAGCGCGTTGGGCTGCGGAAGATGTGGCGCGAAAGCGGCACGGTCGGCGCCAGGATGTCGTGGAAGCCGTCCAGGTCGTCGCGCGAGAGGCAAGCGAGCGCCCCGCCCACCGCCGGCGCGATCGGGTCGAAGATGCCGAGCAGCGCGTCCGAGTGGCCCTGCTCGTCGCCCGCGATCAGCTCCGCGTAGGCGAAGTCGTCGCCCGTGTACATGCGGACGCCTTCCGGCAGCCGCCGCCGCATGGCGATCTCCTTCTCCTTGTCGAGGAGCGAGATCTTCACGCCGTCCACCTTGTCCGCGTGGGCGCCGATGACGGCCAGCGCCGTTTCCATGGCGCGCATGTGGTCGTCGTTCCCCCAGTAGCCGGCCAGCGCCGGGTCGAACATCTCGCCCAGCCAGTGGATGATGACCGGCTCGCGCACGCCGCCGAGGATGCGGGCGTAGACGCGCTCGTAGTCGGCAGGTCCGCGCGCCGCGTGGGCGAGGGCGCGCGAGGCCATGAGGATGATGCGCCCGCCCATGCGCTCCACCGCCTCGCACTGCTCCTCGTAGGCGCGGACCACGTCGTCCACCGTGACGTCCGGGCCGGGCGCGAGGTGGTCGGTGCCCGCGCCGCTCGCCATGGCCGCGCCGGGGAAGTCGCGCATCGCGTCCAGCGAGCGGCGGATCAGCGCCTGCGCCGCCGCCCAATCGAGCCCCATGCCGCGCTGCGCCGTGTCCATCGCCTCCGCCACGCCGAGGCCGAGCGACCACAGGTGCCGGCGGAAGGCGATGGTCCGGCCCCAGTCGATGCTGGATTCCGTCCAGGGGTCGTGCGGCGCCAACGGGTCCGCAACCACGTGCGCCGCGGCGAGCGCCACGCGCGGGAAGGGCGGCGCGGCGCGGGGGAACTCGCGCGGGGCGCCGGTGCGGAAGGCCTCGGTGCGGCCGCCTTCCAGCGGCAGGTTGATCACCGGCATGCGGTCAGACCTCCAGCTTCGGCAGGTCGATCCAGCGCCGCTCGCGCCAGCTCCTCAGCCCCGCTTCCGCGAGCTGCACGCCCTTGGCGCCGGCCAGCAGGTCCCAAGGGAAGCTGTCGGACTCGCCGGCCAGGTAGCGGAGGAACATCTCCCACTGCACGCGGAAGCCGTTCGGGTAGGCGTCCGTGTCCGGCACCTCCTGCCAGCCGGCGTTGAAGTCGATGGGCTGCGGCACGTCCGGGTTCCACACCGGCTTCGGCGTGTTCACGCGCGACTGGGTCCAGCACTTTTGGAGGCCGGCCACGGCGCTGCCGTGCGTGCCGTCCACCTGGAAGGTCACGAGGTCGTCCCGCCGCACGCGCGTGACCCAGGAGGAGTTGATGTGCGCGATGACGCCGCCGCGGAGGAGGAAGGTGGCGTAGGCCGCGTCGTCCGCGTCGGCCTTGTAGGGCCTGCCGTCCTCGCCGATCCGCTCCGGGATGTGCGTGGCGCCGAGGCAGCTCACCGCTTCCACCTCGCCGAACAGGTTGTCCAGCACGTACCGCCAGTGGCAGAGCATGTCGAGGATGATGCCCCCGCCCTCGGCCAGCTTGTAGTTCCAGGACGGCCGCTGCGCCGGCTGCAGGTCGCCCTCGAACACCCAGTAGCCGAACTCGCCCTTCACCGAGCAGATGCGGCCGAAGAAGCCGCTGTCGATCGCCGTCTTCAGCTTGCGCAGGCCGGGCAGGAACAGCTTGTCCTGCACCACGCCGTGCTTGATGCCGGCGCGCTTCGCCAGCCGCGCGAGGTCCAGCGCGTCCTCCAGCGAGGCCGCCGAGGGCTTCTCGGTGTAGACGTGCTTGCCCGCTTCGATGGCGCGGCGGATCAGCCCGGCGCGGAGTTGCGTGGTCGCGGCGTCGAAGAACAGTTCGTCGCGCGGGTCGGCCAGGCAGGCGTCGAGGTCGGTGGAGACGCGCTCCACGCCGTGCGCGCGCCCCAGCGCTTCCAGCTTCCCGCGGTCCCGCCCGACCAGCACCGGGTCCGGCATCAGCCGGTCGCCGTTCCGCAGACGCACGCCGCCGTCGGCGCGGATGGCGGCGACGGAGCGGATGAGGTGCTGGTTGGTGCCCATCCGGCCGGTGACGCCGTTCATGATGAGCCCGACGCGGCGTTCCGCCATGGCTGCTCCTCCCCAACTGGTAACTGCCTGGTTACTTTGCCCCAGGTCGCGCGGGGCGGTCAAGGCCGGAGGTAGCCGAGCGCCACCTCCACGCAGTGGCGCTCCCGGTCCCGCAGCGCCGCTTCGGTTCCCAGCCCGGCGCCGAAGATGGTGGAGAGCGTGTGCATGTTGGCGACGTAGAAGTGCCCCAGCGCCACGATCGTCACGTAGAGCTGGAGCGGGTCCACGCCCCGGCGGAACACGCCCTCCCGTTCGCCTCGCGCCAAAACGGCGCGCAGGCTCTCCAGCAGCGGCGAGTAGAGCGCCGGCACCTGCGCCGAGCGCCGCAGGTGTTCAGCCCGGTGGATGTTCTCCTGGTTGAGCAGCGCCACGAACTCCGGGTGCGCCGCCGTGTAGCGCAGATTGAACTCCACCAGCCGCCGCATCGCCTCGGCCGGCGGCAGCGCGTCCACCCGCAGAGCGCGCTCTTCCTCGCGCTTGGCGGCGTAGGCGCGTTCCAGCACCGTGAGCCAGAGGTCCTCCTTGTTGCCGAAATAGGCGTAGAGCATCCGTTTGTTGGCGTCGGCGCGCGCCGCGATCTCGTCCACCCGCGCGCCGGCCAAGCCCTTCGCCGCGAATTCCGCCAGGGCCGCGTCCAGGATGCGCCGCCGCGTGGCCGCGGCGCGGGGAGAGATGGCGGGGGTGTCGGGCATAACGGCGGCAGAATGGCCCCGCCGGTTCCCGGCGCCAAACGCCTTGGCATCCTCCGCCGCCGCCTCACGTTACGGCCGGAACGAGCGAGGCGCGTATGGCCACCACCGAGATCGACACCGCCATCGTCGGCGCCGGGCAGGCGGGGGTGCCGCTGGCGCGCGCCCTGGCCAGGGCGGGCCGGCCGGTGGCGCTGGTGGAGCGCAACCACCCCGGCGGCTCCTGCGTGAACTGGGGCTGCACGCCGAGCAAGGCCATGATCGCCTCCTCGCGCTTGGCGGCGCAGGCCCGCCGCGCGTCCGAGTGGGGCATCCGCATCCCGCGGGTGGAGGTGGACTTCGCCGCCGTGATGGACCGGGCGCGGGGCATGGCGGAGGGCGCGCGGGGCGAGCTGGAGAAGAGCCTCGCTTCCGAAGCGAACCTCCGCTTGGTGCGCGGCCACGCGCGCCTGGACGGGCGCGAGGGCGAGCGCTTCCGCCTGCGCGTGGGCGACGAGGCGCTGCTCGCGCGGCAAGTGGTGCTCGACACCGGCACGCGGAGCGCCCGGCCGCCGATCGAGGGACTGGACGACCTGCCGCCGGAGCGCCTGATGGACTCCGAGACCTGGATCGAACGGCGCGACCTGCCGGAACGCGTGATCTTCCTCGGCGGCGGCACCATCGCGCTGGAAACGGCGCAGGCCTGGCGCCGCTTCGGCGCCGCGGTGGCGATCGTGGAGAGCGGTCCGCGCCTCGCCGAGCGGGAGGACGAGGAGGTCTCGGCCGAACTCCGCGAAGCGCTGGAAGCCGAGGGCGTCTCGGTGCGCTGCGGGGCGAAGGCCACGCGCGTGGAGCCGACCGCCGGCGGCCTGCGCCTCCACATCGAGGGCGCCGGAGCGCTGGAGGCCACGCACCTCTTCATCGCCACCGGGCGGCAGGCCAACACGGACGACCTCGGCCTCGACAGCGTCGGCCTCAAACCTGGGAAGCGCAGCGAAATCGAGGTGGACGAGCGCCTCCGCACCGCCGTCCCCGGCGTCTTCGCCGCCGGCGACATCCGCGGCGGCGGGCAGTTCACCCACACGGCTTACGACGACTCCCGCGTGCTGGAGAGCCACCTGCTCGGCGACGGCTCGCGCACCACGGAACGCGTCCTGCCCTACGCCATCTTCACCGAGCCAGAACTGGGCCGCGTCGGCATGACCGAGGCGCAAGCGCGGGAGGCCGGCCACCGCGTCCTGGTCGGGCGCCAGCCGATGACCGAAAGCGGCAAGGCGCGCGAGATCGGCCGGACGCGGGGCTTCATCAAGGTGGTGGCGGAGGCGGGCAGCCGGCGCATACTCGGGGCCGCCGCGCTGTGCGACGCGGGGTCCGAGGTGGTGCAGCTCTTCATCGAGCTGATGAACGCCGGCGCCACGGCGGACACGATGCTTGGCGCGGTGCACATCCACCCGACGCTGGGCGAAGCGGCCAAGAACGCCGTCGCGGCGCTGCGGGGCGACTGAACAGCGGAGGAAACGACCCATGGCCGAAGCCGCCTGGACACCGAGCGCGCGCTACCCCGACCCGTCCATCGTCGCGCTCGACCCGAGCTTCCGGCAGTACCACTTGGCGCTCTCCGCCGTGGAGCGGCTGTGGACCGGCTCCCGCTGGGGCGAGGGGCCGGTCTGGATCGGCGACCTCCGCTGCCTGCTCTGGTCCGACATCCCCAACGACCGCGTGATGAAGTGGGAAGAAGAAACCGGCGCCGTCAGCGTGTGGCAGCGCCCCTCCAACAACGCCAACGGCCACACGCGCGACCGGCAGGGCCGCATCGTCGCCTGCGAGCACGCCGGACGCCGCGTGGTGCGCTTCGAGTACGACGGCACCACCACCGTGCTGGCGGACAGCTACGGGGGCAAGCGACTCAACAGCCCGAACGACGTGGTGGTGAAGTCCGACGGCAGCATCTGGTTCACCGACCCGCCCTTCGGCCTCTACGCCTTCTACGAAGGCATCAAGACCGACCCGGAGCTGCCGCACACCAACGTCTACCGGATCGACGGCGCGACGGGCGAGGTCGCGCTGGTGGCCGACGACATCGACCACCCCAACGGCCTCGCCTTCAGCCCGGACGAGAGCGTCCTCTACGTCATCGAGAGCCGGAGCGATCCGCGCAACATCCTGGCCTACGACGTGGCGCCGGACGGCAAGGCGCTCCGCAACCGCCGCGTTTTCGTCGAGTGCCGGCCGGGCGAAACGCCGGACGGCTTCCGCGTGGACACGGACGGCAACCTGTGGTGCGGCTGGGGCATGGGGCCGGAGCACGACGGCGTCCGGGTCATCAACGCCGCCGGCGCGCCGATCGGGCACATCCACCTGCCGGAGCGTTGCGCCAACCTCTGCTTCGGCGGGCGCAACCGCAACCGCCTGCTGATGACGGCGGCGCAGTCCTTGTTCTCGCTCTACGTGAACGCGCAGGGCGCGCCGGGCGGCTGATCCGCGCCGCAACGAACGGCGCCGCGCCGCGCGCGTTGCCCGAGTCCCCTCCCCCTTCGGACACGGGCACCGCGGACATGAACGACTCGGACAACGCCGCCCTCGGCCGGCGCACCCTCTTCGCCGCCGGCACCGCGGGTCTCGCGCTCTCGGCCGCCGCGAGCGGTCCCGCGTCGGCGCAATCCTCCCCGCCCGCCATCGACACGGGCGTCGTGCGCGACGGGCGCGTCTCCTTCCCGAATTGGCGCGGCGAGGCCGAACCGCCCTCCCCGCCCCCGCCGGCGCCGCTGCCCCCTGAGCGGCGCGTCGGCTTCGCGCTCGTCGGCCTCGGCCGCCTGACGCTGGAAGAGTTGCTGCCGGCCTTCGCCGAGTGCCGCTACGCGCGCCCCGTCGCGCTGGTGTCGGGCACGCCGGAGAAGGCGCGGCTGGTCGCGGCGCAATACGGCATCAAGCCCGACGCCGTTTACGGCTACGCCGACATCCGCCGCCTGCGCGAGAACCCGGAGGTGCGCGCGGTCTACGTCGTCACCCCCAACAGCCTGCACCGCGAGCAGGTGGAGGCCGCCGCCGCCGCGGGCAAGCACGTGCTCTGCGAGAAGCCCATGGCCGTCAGCTCGGCCGAGGCCCGCGCCATGATCGCGGCCTGCGACGCGGCGCGCGTGAAGCTCATGGTCGCCTACCGCATCCAGTACGAGCCGCACAACCGCGAGGTCATCCGCCTCCTCCGCTCGGGCGAGCTCGGCGCGGCGCGGCTGATCGAGACCAACAACTGCCAAGTCCAGGGCGACCCGGCGCAGTGGCGGATGAAGAAGTCGCTCGCCGGCGGCGGGTCGCTCCCCGACATCGGCATCTACTGCCTGAACACCGCCCGCGCCTACACCGGCGAGGAGCCCGTCGAGGTCTTCGCGCGCATCCACAACCCGCCCAACGACCCGCGCTTCGCGGAGGTGGAGGACACCGTCTCCTTCACCCTGCGCTTCCCCTCCGGCACGATCGCCAACTGCGCCACCTCCTACAGCGCGTTCAACTCGAAGGACATGCGGGTGCAGTTCGAGCGCGGCTGGGCGGACCTGGAGAACGCCTACGCCTACCGCGGCCAGCGCCTGCGCGTGGCGAAGCGGGAGGGCGAAACGCAGGTGGTCGAGCAGCCCCGCATCCGCGAGCGCAACCAGTTCGCGCTGGAGATGGACCACTTCGCGCGCTGCGTGCTGGACGACCGCCGGCCCCGCACGCCGGGCGAGGAGGGCTTGCGCGACCACTTGGCGATGGAGGCGATTTATCGCTCCGCCGCGACGGGGCAGCCGGTGGCGATGGAACCCGTGGCGGGCTTGGACGCCTCGCGCGGGCCGGAAGCGGAGAAGGCCGGTTGAGTCAATCGCGGCAGCCCGACCGCGACGGCAGAGGCTAGGCTGTCGCTGGGATGGGGCGGGTAGTGTCGCCGTGCCCGGCGAGCAGGCCCGCCACGGAGATGTCCTCGTCCAACTCCGCCCAGTGCAGGCCTCGGCTGCTGACGCGGCAGGCCGCGCGCTGCTCCGGCGTGGCGCGGAGCAGGCGCGGGAACCAAACCAGCGGCACGCCCAAGGTGCGGCCGTCGGACAGCTCGAACCACATGCTGTTGTCGTCGAAGCGAACGCAGGTCGCCTTAACCGAAGGACCCATTCCAAGCCTCCTCGATGCGCCCCTTGTTCGCCTCGACCAAGCCAGCCAGTTCGCGCAGGGCCTTGGCGTTGAAGCCGTCGTTATAGGCCACGCGCACGTCGTGGTTGATCCAGAACTTCGCTTCCATGTCGCCGCGCTCGGCGTGGATGTGAGCGGGCTCCCGCGGATCGCCTTCGTTGGAATAGAAGAACCGGAAGCCGCCGGTACGGAACACCGTCGGCATCTCGAATCACCCTTGCGCTCCGACCGCGACAAACGCGTTCTAGAACAGCAACCGCCGCAGCACGAACGCCACCGCGCCCACCGCCGCCACGCCGCCCGCGTACAGCCCCACGAACCAGAGCAGCCGCCGTCCCAGCATCAGTGGTAGCCCTTGCCCGGCTGGATTTTCCCGCGGAACAGCCAGTAGGTGTACGCGGTGTAGGCGAGGATGATGGGGATCAGGAACGCCGCCCCCACCAGCACGAACATCTGCGACGCGCGCGGCGCCGCGGCGTCCCAGATGGTGATCTCCGGCGGCACGATCAGCGGCCACATGGAGATGCCGAGGCCGGTGTAAGCCAGGAAGAACAGCCCCAGCGCGCACAAGAAGGGCAGCCCGTCCGCCCACAGCACGCGGCCGGGCGGCGTGGGCTCCGTCCGGGCCAAGGCGGCGCGGCCGCTCTCGTCCAGGGCGCGGAACATGCGCCAAGCGAGCACCACCACCAGCACCGGCACCGGCAGGGCCAAGAGAATGGCGGGGAAGTCGAACCAGCGCGCCCTGAACTCCGGCATCAGGAAAGGCATAATGGCGCTCACCAACCCGATGAACGCCAGGGTCGCCAAGGCGAACACCCGCGCCAGCCTGCGCGACTGCTCCTGCAGCCCGCCTTCCGTCTTCCACACCAGCCAGCACGCGCCGAGCAGCCCGTAGCCCGCCAGCAGCGCCACGCCCGTCAGCACGGAGAAGGGCGAGAGCCAGTCCCACCAGCCGCCGGCGTAGGCGCGGTCTTCCACGCGCACGCCCTGCACCAGTGCGCCCAGCGCGACGCCCTGGAAGAAGGCGGCGACGTAGCTGCCGCCCGAGAAGGCGCGGTCCCACCACAGGAGCTGTCCCGGCGTTTCCGAGCGGAAGCGCATCTCGAAGGAAACGCCGC
>CADCTL010000157.1 GCA_902805625.1 uncultured Acetobacteraceae bacterium | reverse complement strand
GAAACCCACCGCCGCATCGGCAAGGAGATGCACCTCTTCCACATCCAGGAAGAGGCGGTCGGCTCGGTCTTCTGGCACCCGAAGGGCTGGAAGCTCTACCGCACCGTCGAGGACTTCATGCGCCGCCGCCTCGACGCGGCGGAGTACCAGGAGGTGAGGACGCCGCAACTCGTGGACCGCAAGCTCTGGATCGAGAGCGGCCACTGGGAGAAGTTTCGCGAGCACATGTTCATCTGCTCCGTCGAGGACGAGTCCGAGAAGGACCGCGTCCTCGCGCTCAAGCCGATGAACTGCCCCTGCCACGTCCAGATCTTCAACCAGGGCATCCGCTCCTACCGCGAACTGCCGTACCGCATGGCGGAGTTCGGGAGCTGCCACCGCTACGAGCCGTCCGGCGCGCTGCACGGCATCATGCGCGTACGCGCCTTCACCCAGGACGACGCGCACATCTTCTGCACGGAAAACCAGATCACCGACGAGACAGCGCGCTTCGTGGCGCTGCTCTCGGCCATCTACCGCGACCTCGGCTTCCCCGAGTTCCGCGTCAAGTTCAGCGACCGCCCCGCGGTGCGCTCCGGCACGGACGCGGTGTGGGACCAAGCGGAAGGCGCGCTGCGCGAAGCCTGCGCGGTGGCCGGCGTCGAGTACGAGCTGAACCCGGGGGAGGGCGCCTTCTACGGCCCCAAGCTGGAGTTCGTGCTGCGCGACGCCATCGGCCGCGACTGGCAGTGCGGCACCCTCCAGGTGGACTTCGTCCTGCCCGAGCGCCTCGACGCCGAGTACACGTCCGAGGACGGCAGCCGCCGCCGCCCGGTGATGCTCCACCGCGCCATCCTCGGCTCCTTCGAGCGCTTCCTCGGCATCCTGATCGAGCAGCACGCCGGCCGCTTCCCGCTCTGGCTGGCGCCCGTGCAGGCGGTGGTGGCGACCATCGTGGATGACGCGACGCCCTTCGCGCGCGAAGCGGCGGAGGCGATGGCCAAAGCGGGGCTGCGGGTGGACCTCGACCTCCGCAACGAGAAGATCAACCGCAAGGTCGTGGACCACATCGACCAGCGCGTGCCGGTGCTGGCGGTGATCGGTCGACGCGAGGCGGAGGAGCGCAGCGTGGTCCTGCGCCGCTTGCCTGGGCGCGAACAGGAAACGCTACCGTTGGCCGAGGCGGTGGCGCGCCTCGCGGCCGAGGCGAAGCCGCCGGGCTGACGAGGCTCGCTGGCCGGCAGCAAGCGCCGCACGGAGCCGCGCAGCGTTGCGGCCCGTTCCGCAGCCGTTAAGACCGCTTGCGAGCGGCGTCAGCCCTTCGCAGCTTGCGCCACGTCGCGTCGGTTCGGTATGACTATGCAATGGACAACGCGGACCGACCGGGAGTTCTCATCAGCGACGGCCATCGCGGGCTACGGCTCGTGCGGGATGGCGCTGCTTGCGAGGTTGGCCAACCGGCGATCATCAAAGCGTGGGCCGGGCCGTTCAGCGGAACAGTGCGGGAAGTGCTACTGGGCGGTTTGGCCTACTTCCGGGATGATCTCGCGCGGCTGTACGATGCGCTCTCGGGCGACGCGAGGCTTTTTGGCAGCGAAGGTTCCTCGTTGGCGGTGTCCGGCGACGGGCTGGGCGGTGTCACGGTGAACGTGGAGGTCTCCGGCGGGTACGATCCAACAATCCGGCTGACCTACGAGATCGCCATCGACCAGACCTACCTACCGGCGATCACCCGGGCGCTCGCACGCGAGTTCGCCCTCAATCCCGCGTAACGGCCATTGCCCAAGGATCGCGCGCGCCGCCGGGCCTTAAAACGCCGTCCTTAATCGCAGCGCGAAGATGTTCACCGGCCCCCGGTCGTTGTTGTAGGCCGGGTTCACCACGAATTGGTAGTTCAGCGCCACGTTCAGCCCCGGCGCCACGCGCGCGTCGTAGTACAGCTCCGTCACCCACTCCGGCCCGTAAGACAGGCGACCGTCGCCGGTGATGAAGCCGATGCCGCCCGCCTCCAGGTAGCGCCGCCGCCCCGCCGAGATCCAGCCGACGTTGCCGGCCAGCCCCACCGTGTCCGCCGGCCGGTCCCAGCGCAGCCCGCGCAAGGAAAGCCCCGCCGAGACCGCCCGGTCCATCTCCGTGAACATCCAGTTCTGCGTCCGCCCGTCGTTCCACGAGAGCCGCGCGAAGGCGCCGAGGTCGTCCGTCAGCTCCTGCTCGAAGTTCAGCGCGGCGTTGTGCTTCAGCCGGTAGCCGCCCGGGTTCCGGTCGAAGGTCTCGAAGCCGTTGTTGAACAGCTCGTTCCACCGGGACTGCCGGGTGCGCGACGCGCCGTAGATCACCCGCGCCGCGCCCGGCCGGCCGCCGATCTCGTAGAAGCGGTCCACTTGGCCTATCACCTGCCAGGCCCGGGTGATCGCGGGGTCCATGAACAGCCCGTTCACCCGCCGCGCCACCTGGAACGCGCCCGCGCGCACGCCCCAGACGCCGTTCTCCCACTCCGCCGCCACGCCGTAGGTCCAGCCGCGCGCGTCCGCCGCGTAGTCGAAGCCCCCCGCGCCGACATGCGCCCAGTTGAGGAACTGCGTGCGCGCGTCGTGGGCGTAGCGGTTGTCGTCGAAGATGTCCCACACGGAGAACTTGCCGGCGGTGATGGTCAGCCGCTCGCGCGGCAGCGGCTCGGTGAAGCGCAGCGCGTCGCCGTCGGGCGCGACGGTCTCGCCCGACAGCCCGATCGTCTGCCGCACGAAGATGCGCGGCACGAAGAAGGTCGGCTCCGTGGAGCCGAGCCGGAACGCCTCGTTGTTCGGGAAGGCCGCGACGCCGGTGGAGTTCGACAGGCCGAAGCCGCGCGTGACGGAGGCGTCCACCACCGCCTCCGCGCCCGACCACAGCCGCCGCCCCACCACCAGGTCGGAGGAGAAGGTGTTCCGCGCGTTCGGCGCCGGGCTCAGGCTGCCGTCGCCCCGGTAAGGCGAGCGGAACCGCGTGTTGCCCTGGAGCACGAAGGTGGCTTGGCCGCGCACGATCCAGCCCTGCTTCTCCAACCGGTCCTGCAGCGCGGCGATGTCCGGGAACAGCGCGTCCCCCGGCGGCCCGACGTTCGGCACGGCGGGGCTGCCGAATCCCTGCGCCGAAGCGGGACCGCTCGGCGCGGCCAGCGAGGACGCGGCGAGGAGCGCGCCGGCGAACCGGGCGCGGAGCCCGCGGGGGAGGCGGACCGAGGCCCGCAGGCGGCGCGCGACCGCAACGGGAGCTGGACCTTCGAAGGCGTCGCAAGCTTGGTGGTGGGCTCCCGCGAGCGGGCCGGGGGTCCAGTTCATAGGTGGCTGCATCTTCCCGGCGGGGGCGCGTTGGAAAACCTGCCCGCCTCTGAAAGCCGAGCGCCGTCGCGGTGCCCCCCATGCGGCCGCTCCGGGCCGGACCGCTGCCATCCTTCAAGGGGCGTGTCCACCCGCGACCGATGACTACGGCGGTGCTGACGCGCACCGCGCCGCGGAAAATCGCCGGGCGTGGCGCAGGCACGCCGGCGAGGGCGCCGAGGCAGACCCCGGCCGTCGGCGCGAGGCGCCCGGGGCGCCGAAAGGTTCACTCCTGCCCCGTCGCCTGACCGCCGCGCCGCCGCGCTCGCGCCGCCGGGTGCCGCCCGTCCCGACAGGCGTCGGAGCAGTAGCGCACCTGCTCCCAATCCCGCGCCCACTTCTTCCGCCACGCGAAGGCCCGCCCGCAGGCGGCGCAGATCTTCTCCGGCAGGTTCGGCTTGCGGTGCGCCATCGCCCGGAGGCTACCGCCCCAGTCGGATTTCGCCGGCCACCCGCCCGGTGCGCGGGTCCACCAGCAGCACGCGGTCGCCGTCCGGCCGCGCCACCCAGACGCCGAGCGTCCCTTCCGTCGCCGCAACGCCGGCGATGCGCGACCCCTCGGGCTGGTCCAGCGCCAAGTCCAGCCGCGCCGGCCCGCCGCCGGCGCCGCGGACGCGCTGGACGGCCACCGCCACCAGCGCCACCGTGCCGGCCACGATCAGCACCCCCATCCCGACCACCAGAGCCTTGAGCGCCCGCACCGATCCCCCTCCGCCACCCGACGCCGCGGCCGAAACCTTCGCGGCCACCGCCGGGCCCGAAGCGGCGGGCCAGCGCGCCGACCGGTTCCTGGCGGACGCGATAGGCTCGCTCTCGCGCTCCCGCGTCAAGGCGCTGATCGCCGAGGGGAGGGCCACCCGCGACGGCGGCCCCCTCGCCAGCGCCTCGGAACCCGTCCGCGCCGGCAGCCGCTACGCGCTCTCCGTGCCCCCGCCGGTATCGGCCCTGCCGCTGCCGCAGGACATCCCGCTCGTGCTGCTGCACGAGGACGCGGACCTCATCGTGCTGGACAAGCCGGCCGGCTTGGTCGTCCACCCCGCGCCCGGCAACCAGGACGGCACCCTGGTCAACGCCCTGCTGGCCCACGCCGGCGAGGACCTCCCCGGCATCGGCGGCGAGAAGCGGCCCGGCATCGTCCACCGCCTCGACAAGGACACGTCGGGAGTCATGGTCGTGGCCAAGACGGAGCGCGCCCACCGCGCCCTGTCCCTCGCCTTCGCCGAGCGCGACCTGGACCGCGAGTACCTCGCCCTCGCCTGGGGCCTGCCGGAACCGCCGCGAGGCACGGTCGAAGCGCCGATCGGCCGCCACCCCGCCGACCGCAAGCGCATGGCGGTGCTGAGCGGCCCCGACGCCGAGCGGCGCGGCAAGCCGGCGCTCACCCGCTACGCCACCGAGCGCGCCTGGGGCGCCGCCTGCGCCCTCCTGCGCTGCCGGCTTCAAACCGGCCGCACCCACCAGATCCGGGTCCACCTCGCCCACATCGGGCACCCGCTGGTGGGCGATCCCGTGTACCTCCGCCGCACCCCGGCCGCGGCGCGGTCGCTGCCCGGGCCGGAGCGGGACGCGTTGCTGGCCTTCCCGCGCCAAGCGCTCCACGCCGCGACGCTCGGCTTCCGCCACCCCGTCACGGGAAAGGCGCTTCACTTTTCCGCGCCACCCCCGGCCGACTTGGCCGCGTTGCTCGCTTTGCTGGACGGAAACGCCGAGTAACCAACTGTAGCAGTCGGTTTTTCTTGCCTTTCAGGCCATAATTCGGTATAAAACCACTCGCAGCACCGGGTGGGTGCCGCTCTGACCCTGATGCAAGCCTCCTCGCTCTGTCGTGACCAGAGCACACTGCACAGGTTGGGCCCGCCCGGCGTTCTGGCGACATACCGCACTGCCGAAGAGGACCCCGCCGTCACGGGGTGGTCCCGCTCGGCCAGGAGGCAGATGTTACCGATGGCTTCGCTCTCTGTTCTTCCCATCGCCCCTGAGGGCAACCTTTCCCGTTACCTGCAAGAAATTCGCAAATTCCCGATGCTCACCCCGGAGGAAGAACTCCGGCTTTCCAAGAGCTGGAAGGAGCAGGGCGACGAACGCGCCGCCCACAAGCTGGTCACGTCGCACCTGCGGCTGGTCGCCAAGATCGCCATGGGCTACCGCGGCTACGGCCTGCCGGTCGGCGAGCTGATCTCCGAAGGCAACGTCGGCATGATGCAGGCGGTTAAGCGGTTCGACCCGGACCGTGGCTTCCGCCTCGCCACCTACGCCATGTGGTGGATCAGGGCCGCCATCCAGGAGTACATCCTGCACTCCTGGTCGCTCGTGAAGATGGGCACCACGGCCGCCCAGAAGAAGCTGTTCTTCAACCTGCGCCGCCTCAAGGCCCAGATGTCCGCCTTGGATGAGGGCGACCTCAAGTCCGAGCAGGTGGAGAAGATCGCCAAGGCGCTCCAGGTGCCCGAGAACGACGTGATCTCGATGAACCGTCGCCTGGCCTCCCCCGACCACAGCCTGAACGCCCCCGTCCGCGCCGACAGCGAGGGCGAGTGGCAGGACTGGCTGGTGGACGAGGGCGAGACCCAGGAAAGCGAGCTGGCCGACCGCGAGGATTTGGGCAACCGGCGGATGCTGCTCGGCGAAGCGCTCAAGAACCTGAATGAGCGCGAGCGCCACATCCTGATCGAGCGCCGCCTCAAGGACGAGCCGACCACGCTGGAGGAGCTCTCGCAGCAGTACAACATCAGCCGCGAGCGCGTCCGCCAGATCGAGGTCCGCGCCTTCGAGAAGCTCCAGAAGAGCATGAAGACGCAGATCGTCGAGCGCAGGCTGGCGACGGCCTGATCCGCGCAGGCCAGCGCCGCTCGCCATCTTCGGCGAGCGGCTCCGTCGCGTCGGGCGGGAATAGCACCAGTAAGATGGTAAGGAAGTAAGGCGGCGTTCGGGGCGGCCTGAAAGCGCAGGGTGAGATAGCCCTACGTGTGTGCCGTTCCCCCGAACCGGCCTTTGTAGTTTTCGTTGCCTAACAATCTTATTCTGGGATAGCACTCTCCGTCCGGCCCGCTTCGAGGAAGTCCGGTCGGTGTGGACGTGCGGATTCCCATGGAAAAGGTCGGCAGCGTCCCAGGTCTGCGCGAGGCTCGTTCGACATCCTCGCGGGAGCTAGGGCCGTTCGGCGGCGCCATCGGCGGCGGTCGTCGCCCGTGAAGCGGACTCCGCGGCGAGCGCTCGGCTTCGGCGCACACCTACATGCTTTGGTTCTCGCCGCGCTCGTTCCGGCGATCGCGCTCGGCGCGCTCGCGGTGCTGGAAGCGGTCAGCCTTTACCAAGCCACGTTCCACATGCGCCTGCGGGACACGGCCCAGGCGCTCGCGCTGGCTCTGGACAGCGAACTGGACGGCCACGCCGCCGCGCTGCTGAGTTTGGCGGACTCCGCCCGGCTCACACCGGCGACCGAGGATCTCGCGGGTTTCCAGCGGCAGATTGAGAAGGCCGACAAGGACCTCGGGACGCGCGGCATTGTCCTGTACGGCGCGGGCCGCGCCGTCAGGCTGCGTTCAGACGTGCCGCCGGCGTCCCCGCCGGAGCCCGCCGGCGTCGATCCAACCGTCGAGCGCGCCTTCGCCACCCGCCGGCCCGCGGTCGGCAATCTCGGCCCGACGTCGCTGTCGCCAGAGCCCGCCGTCACCGTTGCCGTTCCCGTGGTCCGGGACGGGGGCGTGATCGGGGTCGTGGCCGCCGCCTTGGACCCGCACCGCCTCCACCGGGTGCTGGGGAGGCGCGGCGTCGAGCGGGGCGGGCACGTGGAGGTGAGCGACGCGGCCCGCACCGTCGTCGCGCGGTCGGACGGCCCGCGCGGGAGCGCGCAAGCGCAGCCGATCCCTCCGACGGGGGCGCGAGAGGGCAGCGAAGGCATCGACGACGGCATCCACCGCGCCGTCCCGGCGGACCGGATCGAGCGGCTCGTCGCCTCCTACGAACTGGGCGCGGCGCCGGGCTGGACGGTCGCCGTCACCGAGCCCTGGGACGCCTACGCGGCGAGCTGGCGCCGCCCGCTCGCGGGGTTGGCCGCGGCGGGAACCATGGCCTTGCTCGCCGGCTCCGTCGCCGCCCTGTGGCTTGCGCGGCGACTGTGCGGGCCGGTCGCCGCCGAAGCCGGGCGCGTCGCCGCGGCCGGCGGCGAAGGAGCGGTCGTCGCCCAGGCGGGCCGTCTTGGCGGCGACTCGGCGGTCTCGGAATGCGAGGCGCTCGGCGCCGCGCTCGCGCGGGCCGACGCGGCCTTGCGTGAGCAGCGCGCGTCCGAGCGCGCTGCGGTCACGGCGCTGGCCGAGACCGAAGCGCGCCTCCGCACCCTTGCCGACAACCTGCCGCAAGGGCTGATGTACCAGCTCGTGCTGGGGCCGCGCGGCGAGATCCGGCGGTTCACCCGTGTCAGCAGCGGCGTGGAGCAGCTCCACGGCGTTCCCGCCGCCGCCATCCTCGCCGACCCGATGGCGGTCTTCCGGCAGATCGAGCCGGAGGACCGCGCCCGCATGGCGCGGGAGATGGTGCAGGCCGCCGCCGAAGGCCGCGCCTACCAGATGGATTACGCGTTCCGCACGCCATCCGGCGAACTGCGCTGGTCGAGGGCGTGTGTCGCGCCCCAGCCCCATCCCTTGCCCGGCGGCGACGTCGTGTGGGACGGCATCGAGGTGGACATAACCGCCGCCAAGGCGGCGGACGTGGCGCTGTGCGAGGCCGAAGGGCGGTTCCGGACGCTGTTCGAGGCGGCGCCCTTCGCCATCGTCATCTTCGACCCCGAGACCTTCGGCGTCGTCGCCTTCAACGACCGGGCCTGCGCGGACCTCGGCTACACCCGCGAGGAGTTCGCCCGGCTCACCGTCATGGACATCGACGCGCTGGGCGACATGGACGCGATCCGCCGCCGCGCCCGCGCCCACGCGCTGCGGCCCGGCATCCAGGAGTTCGAGGCCCAGCACCGCGGCAAGCACGGCGAGGTCCGGGACGTGCTGGTGCGCGCCTGCGGCGTCGTGCTCGACGGCCGGGAAGTGGCCTACACCGCGCACCACGACATCACCGAGCGCAAGGAGGCGGAGGCGGCGCTGCGGGCGCGCGAAGCGGAGTTCCGCGCCATCTTCGAAACCTCCGCGGCCGGCATGACCGAGGTGGACCTGCGGACCGGACGCTACCTGCGCGTCAACCGCCGCTTCTGCGAGATCGTCGGCCGCACAGAGGCGGAGCTGACCGGCGGCCTCGGGCCGAACGACCTCAACCACCCGGACGACCGGGGATTGCCGATGGCCGCCGCCGCCGCCGGCG
Organism: uncultured Acetobacteraceae bacterium; assembly: GCA_902805625.1. GTDB lineage: Bacteria > Pseudomonadota > Alphaproteobacteria > Acetobacterales > Acetobacteraceae > Craurococcus. The sequence continues at coordinate 3,857 of CADCTL010000157.1, read as the reverse complement.
CGTCCCCGGACGGCCGCTTCGAAGGCGAGCGCCGCTTCCTGCGACCGGACGGCACCGTTGTTTGGACGCGCGGCAGCGTCGCGGTGGCGGGGCGCGACGCCGAAGGGCGGCCCACCCGGGCCGCCGCCGTGATCAAGGACATCACCGCACAGAAGCGGGCCGACGAGCTGCAAACGCTGCTCATGCGGGAGGTGGACCACCGCGCGCGCAACGCCCTCGCCGTGGTGGGGGCGATGCTGCGCCTGACCCCCGCCGAAGGCCAGGAAGCCAAGCGCTTCGCGGCCACCCTCGGCGGCCGGGTCGCCGCCATGGCGCGGGCGCACACGCTCCTCTCGCGCGACCGCTGGGCGGGGGCGGGGCTGCGCGAGCTGGCGGAGGTGGAACTGGCGCCCTACGCCGGCGCCGGTGGCGAGGAGCGCGTCCGTCTGGACGGCCCGCCGGCGCTCCTGGTCCCGGAAGCCGCCCAGCCGGTCGGCATGGTGCTGCACGAGCTCGCCACCAACGCGGTGAAGTACGGCGCGCTGTCGCGGCCGGAAGGGCGCGTGGACGTGTCCTGGCGGCGCGCGACCGGGTCCGAAGGCGGCGGTTTGCTGGTCGAGTGGCGCGAGAGCGGGGGGCCGGCGCTCGCCGGGGCCCCGGCGAAGGCCGGCTTCGGAACGCGCCTCGTGACCCGGACGGTGCGCCAGCTCGGCGGCCAAGCGGCCGCGGAGTGGGCGCCGGAAGGCCTGCGCTGCACCTTCACCATCCCGGCTGGCCGGTTCCAGACGGCCGACACCGCCGCGCGGGGACAGGCTGCGCGCGAGCCGGCCGCGGCGCCGGCGCTGCTGCTGGCCGGGCCGGTGGGCTGACGGCTGGGCTGACGACTGACTGGGCTGACGACGCCGCGGCTTGGACGGCGGCCGGCGGCTGCCCATCTCCCGCCTTCGCAGGAGGTGTTCCGCCCATGCCCGAAGCCCCCGCAACCGGCGCGGCCGCCGCGCCGCGAACCGCCGCCGCCATCCACCCCGGCGCGCGGATCGGCCACGTCCACCTGAAGGTCGCCGACCTCGACCGCGCCTTGCGCTTCTGGCGGGACGTGGTCGGCCTGGAGGTGCAGCAGCGCATGGGCGACCGCGCCGTGTTCCTCTCCGCCGGCGGCTATCACCACCACATCGCCCTCAACACCTGGGAAAGCGCCGGCGGCGCCCCGCCGCCGCCCGGCGCCACCGGCCTCTACCACGTGGCGCTGCTCTACCCGGACCGGCCGTCGCTGGCCGCGGCGCTGCGGCGCGTGCTGGACGCCGGCATCGAGTTGGAGGGCGCCTCCGACCACGGGGTGAGCGAGGCGCTGTACCTGCGCGATCCGGACGGCAACGGCGTGGAGCTCTACCGCGACCGCGACCGGGCGGAGTGGCCGCGCGACGCCGCAGGCGGCCTCGCCATGATCACGCGCCGGCTCGACGTGCCGGCGCTGCTGGCGGAAGCCGCCGGGTAGCCGCGGACCCGGCACCGGCCTAGCGTGGCGGGGTGAGCGGGGCCGGGCAGGGAGGACGTGCGATGGTGAAGGCTGCGCCGCGTCGGCGTTTCATCCTCGTCGCGCTGGCTTGGCTGGCCTCGGCCGGCGGCGCCGTGGCGGCCGAGATCCGGGTGGTGAGTTCCGGCGGCTTCACCGCCGCCTACGACTCCCTCATCGCCGAGTTCGAGCGGCGGTCCGGCCACACGCTCGTCAGCAGCTACGGCGCCTCCATGGGCAACGCGCCCGACGCCATCCCGCAGCGCTTGGCGCGCGGCGAGCCGCTGGACGTGATGATCCTGGCCGCCCCCGCGCTGGACGGCTTCATCCGCGAGGGCAAGGCGGTGGAGGGCAGCCGCGTGGACCTGGCGGCCTCGCGCATCGGCTTCGCGGTGCGCGCCGGGGCGCCGAAGCCCGACATCGGCTCGGTCGAGGCGGTGCGGCGGGCCCTGCTGGAAGCGCCCTCCATCGCCTACTCCGCCAGCGCCAGCGGCGTGTACTTCTCCACCGAGATGGTGCAGCGCCTCGGCATCGCCGACCAGGTGCTGCCCAAGGCCCGGCGCATCCTGAGCGAGCGCGTCGGCACCGTGGTGGCGCGCGGCGACGCGGAACTCGGCCTCCAGCAGCTCAGCGAGTTGCTGCCCATCCAAGGCATAGACCTGGTCGGCCCCCTGCCGCCGGAGTTGCAACGGGTGACGCTGTTCTCCGCCGGCATCGCCGCGGGGGCGCGGGAGCCGGAAGCGGCGCGGGACCTGATCCGCTTCCTGTCCTCGCCCGCCGCCGCGGCGGCCATTTCCGCCACCGGCCTCGACCCGGTCCGCTAGGGTGCGGAGGTCGAGCGGCTGAGCGGAAGCCGAGCTCTCGGCGGGGGCGGTAAGGTCCCCGCGCCCGAGCGGATGGGGGCCGCCGGCCACATCCGCTGGCACCAGGGCGCGGCCATGCTTAGATAAGCCACGCTCCCCGCTTCCCGGAACACGCGAAAACATGGACGCCCTCCCGCCGCCGGGCGGCCGCGCCGCCCCGGCCGACGCCGCCATTTCCCGCGAAGCCGCGCGCCGGCGCACCTTCGCCATCATCGCCCACCCGGACGCCGGCAAGACCACGCTTACCGAGCGGCTGCTGCTCCGCGGCGGCGCCATCCAGCTTGCGGGCCAGGTCCGCGCCAAGGGCAACGCGCGCCGCACCCGCTCCGACTGGATGAAGATCGAGCAGGACCGCGGCATATCGGTGGCCACCTCCGTGATGACCTTCGAGCGCGGCGGCCTGGTCTTCAACCTGCTCGACACGCCGGGCCACGAGGACTTCTCGGAGGACACCTACCGCACGCTCACCGCCGTGGACGCCGCGGTGATGGTGCTGGACGCCGCCAAGGGCATCGAGGCGCAGACCCGCAAGCTGTTCGAGGTGTGCCGCCTGCGGAACATCCCGATCATCACCTTCATCAACAAGATGGACCGCGAGGCGCGCGACCCCTTCGAGCTGATCGACGAGATCGAGAAGACCCTCGCCCTCGACGCCGCCCCCGTGGCCTGGCCGGTCGGCCGCGCCTCCGAGTTCGCCGGCACCTGGGACATGCTGAACCACCGCTTCCTGCCGGTGGACGCCGACGACGCGCACTCCGTCGCGCTCGACGGCCTGGACGACCCGCGCCTCGACGAACTGGTCGGCCCCGAGCGCGCCGCCGCGCTCCGCGAGGAAGCCCCGCTGGCCGAGGCCGCCTGCCCGCAATTCGACCCGGACGCCTTCCGCGAAGGCCACCTGACGCCGGTGTTCTTCGGCAGCGCGCTCCGCGACTTCGGCGTCGGCCACCTGCTGGACGGCCTCGCCCGCCACGCGCCCCCGCCGCACGCCCGCGGCGCCGACGCGCGGCCCGTCGCGCCCGGCGAGGACCGGCTGACCGGCTTCGTGTTCAAGGTCCAGGCCAACATGGACCCCAACCATCGCGACCGCGTGGCCTTCGTGCGCCTGTGCTCCGGCAAGCTGGTGAAGGGGATGCGACTCAAGCAGGTGCGGACGGGCAAGCAAGTGCCGGTCAACGCGCCGCTCTTCTTCTTCGCCAAGGAGCGCCAAGTGGCCGAGGAGGCGTGGCCCGGCGACGTGGTGGGCGTGGCCAACCACGGTACGCTCCGCATCGGCGATACGCTGACGGAGGGCGAGGAGCTGAACTTCCGCGGCGTGCCGAGCTTCGCGCCCGAGATCCTCCGCACCGTCCGCCTCGAAGACCCGATGGGGGCGAAGAAGCTCCGCACCGCGCTCGGGCAACTCGCCGAGGAGGGGGTGGTGCAGCTCTTCCGCCCGCTCGACGGCTCGCCGCCGGTGGTGGGCGTGGTCGGGCAGCTCCAGCTCGACGTGCTGCAAAGCCGGC
>CADCTL010000156.1 GCA_902805625.1 uncultured Acetobacteraceae bacterium | reverse complement strand
GGAGCGCCGCCAGGATGCCGCGCGGCGCGGCGGGCGGCGCGGTGGCGCCGCTAGCTCCGGCCACCACCCCCGCCGCCCCCGCCGCGCCCGCGGCCGTCGATCCGCCCCATGCGGTCCAGCTCCTGGGCGGCGCGGGCGGTCGCCTGGTTGGCGATCGGCAGCAGCGGCATGGCGGTCAAATGCCCCAAGGTCAGCCGGGCGTTGGGCACGACGGGCGGCGCCAGGATGCGCTCGGCCGCGGCCGTGTCGTTCGCCCGGAGCGCGCGGGAGGTGGTGTAGAACGCGTCGATCACCACCTGCGGCGCCGCGTCCTGCGAAACACCGACGTAGTTGCGCACCTCCTGCCGCGCGCGCTGGAGCAGCAGCCCCACGGTCGGGTCGAACTCGCGCCATCGGGGGCCGAAGGTGATCTCGCTGGCGAGGTAGTCGAGCTGCGCGACCGCGACCGCCGCTTCCGCCGGGCGGCCGGCCAAGCTGGACGGCGTGCCGAAGGCGTAGGCGGCGTTGAGGATGGCCGAGCGCGTCGGGTCGCCGGCGCCCTGCACGGAGTCCGGCGGCAGCGACACGTTGTCCCGCGGCGAGTAGTTCGGGCCGGGCGTGCAAGCGGCCAGCCCGGCGAGCAGCGCCGCGGCGCAAAGGTTCAGGACGCGCATGGTCTTGTTCTCTGTCACCCCATGTTGACCATAATGGTTTTCTTGTGGGTGAAGTGCTCCAGCATGGCCTCCAGCGAGGCTTCCTTGCCAAGGCCGCTGCTCTTCACCCCGCCGTAGGACAGGTTGGCTTGCACCACGAGGTTCTGGTTGATCTGCACCAGCCCCGCTTCCAGCCGGTGCGCCAAGTCCAGCCCGACCTTCAGATTGTTGGTCCAGAGCGAGGCGGCAAGACCATACTCGCTGTCGTTGGCCTCGGTCAGCACCGCTTCCGGGTCGTCGAACGGCGCGATCACCGTGACCGGCCCGAAGATCTCCTCCCGCACCAAGCGGCTGTCGCGCGGCAGGCCGGTGAAGATCACGGGCTGGAGGAACAGCCCCTTCTTGAGCGCCTGGTCCTGCGGCATGGCGCTGCACACGTGCGCGGTGGCGCCGGCGGTGCCTTTGCCCTCCTCGATGAAGCCCTGCACCTTCTCGAACTGGCCCTGGCTGATGATGGTCCCGATGTCGGTCTTCTCGTCCAGCGGGTCGCCCATCGCCATGCCGTCCACCGCGCGCTTCATCGCCTCCACGAAGCGGTCGTGGATCGGCCGCTCCACGTAGATGCGGCTGGCGGCGGTGCAGCTCTGCCCCTGGCGGGTGAAGCGCATGGAGGTGAGCGCGCCGGACACCGTTTTCTCGAAGTCGCAGTCGGCGAAGACGATCATCGGCGACTTGCCGCCGAGTTCCAGCGTGACGGGGATCAGCTTCTCCGCCGCCGCCTTGTAGACGATCTTCCCGGTCTCGACCGAGCCGGTGAAGGTCACCTTCCGCACCAGCGGGTGCGACACCAGCGGCGCGCCGCATTCCGGGCCGAAGCCGCTCACCATGTTGAACACGCCGGGCGGCAGCACGCGGTTCATCAGCTCGCAGATGCGCAGCACCGCGAGCGGCGCCTCCTCCGCCGACTTCACCACCACCGCGTTGCCTGCCACCAGCGCCGGCGCGATCTTCAGCGCCATCAGCAGCATCGGCACGTTCCAGGGGATGATGGCGCCGACCACGCCCAGCGGCTCCCGCACCGTCACCGACAGGACGTTCGGCGCGAAGGGCACGCTCTCGCCCTTCAGCTCGCCGCCGAGCCCGCCGAAGAACTCGAAGATGTCGGCCACCACGCCGGCCTCGACGCGGCTCTCCGTGCGGAGCGCCTTGCCGGTCTCCAGCGCGATCAGCTTCGCCAACTCCTCCACGTGGTCGCGGATGAGGCCGGCGCACTGGTGAACGAGGGCGCCGCGCTTGCGGGCCGGCACCTTGGCCCACGCCTTCTGCGCCTCCGCCGCGTTCCGGACCGCCGCGTCCACGTCAGCCGCGTCGCCCTCGGCCGCCGTCGCCACCTGCTCGCCCGTGGCAGGATTCACCACGGCGAAGCCCTTGCCCGAGCGCGCGGGCGCGTAGGCCCCGCCGATGAAGTGCAGGCCGGACAACGCCTTGGCGAGCGCGAAGGGGTCGGTCGTGGGCGCGCCGGGGGTGGGGTGGGGGCGGTCGAGCATGGCATCCTCCCGAGTTGCGCGGGACGATGCCCCTGGGCAAAGCGGAGGGCAAGCGATGGGGCCGGCCAACCGCTACCCGCGGGTGGAAGCGCCGACCCGTCGCGCTTGGCTGGTCCTCAACCGCAAAGGCAGCGGCCTGCCGCACCTGCCGCCCGCCGAGGCGGCGGAGGAAGCGCTCTGTTTCGGCTGGGTGGACAGCCGCCCGGCGAAGCTCGACGAGCGCCGCTCCCTGTCGCTGATGTCCCCGCGGAAGCCGGGCAGCGCCTGGTCCGGCGTCAACAAGGAGCGGGTCCGCCGGCTGGCCGCAGCCGGGTTGATGGCGCCCGCCGGCCTGGCCGCGGTGGAACGCGCGAAGGTGGACGGAAGCTGGGAACGGCTGGACGGCGCCACCGCCCTGTCCGAGCCGCCGGACCTGGTCGCCGCCTTCGTCGCCCATCCCGGCGCGTTGGATGCTTGGCGAGGTTTCACGCCTTCGCACCGTCGCGCGAACCTGGAGTGGATCGCCCAAGCGAAGCGGCCGGAAATGCGCTCCGCGCACGTGGCCGAGATCGCGGCGCGCGCGGAGCGCGACGAGCGCGCGAACACCTGGCGGCGCCGGCCCGGACCGCCAGGAGACACCTGAGCCCAACCCCCCGGGACGCTTCAGGCACCCGGCCGGAGCGCCGCGGTTCCAACTCCGATGCCAGTCCTCTCTCCCCAAGGGAAACGCTCGCACCTCCGGAACGGGAGCAGTACACTCCACCCGTCGACACCCGGACCGCGCTTTTGTCCGGAAGGCGCACGGGTCGGAAAAGAAAGATGGTAAGCCAGTAAGGAAGTAAGGCAGGCGGAAAGTAAGGAACAAAGGCCCCGCGGCGGTGCTTCAGCGCGCCGGCGCCCCGGGTCGGCTCCCTGCCTTGCCGCGAAAGCGGAGCGACTCCGCGTTCATCTCCGGCAGCAGCGCCGGAACAGCAACAATCCGCTCGGCCACCGAAACGGCGCGGGCCAGTTCGGCTTCCGTCATGTGGCGCGCCGCGGGGCGGCGCACCGCTTCGTGCCAGGGCCGGCCGAAGGCCGCGTCGAGGCAGACCCGCATGAAGCAGTGGTCGAGGCGGATGGGCCAGCCCTCGGCCGCCGCCATCCCCGGCAGGACACGGCGGGTGAGGTCGAACCACCGCACCAGCAACGCGGCCGCGGAAGGATCAGGGGCGTGCGCGTCGGGGGCGGGCGGCGCCCTCCCGGAGGGCGGAGCGGAGGCGTTCATGGGGCGGCCGCGACCATGCGGCGGGCGGCGTTCCCCGGCAACCGCCGGAACCGGCCGGCCCTTCTCCGGGTTGATGGCCCATGCCCCGGCCCGCGCGGCCGGCCAGTGAGGAAGAACCGGAGGACTCGCTCATGGTGGAACGCCGCAGCCTCATCGCCCTGGCCGCCGCAGGCCTGGCCGCGCCCGCGGCGCTCGCGCGACCGGCGCTCGCCCAAGGGACTTGGCCCACCCGCCCCGTCCGGCTGATCGTGGCTTGGCCGCCCGGCGGATCTGTGGACACCATCGCGCGCATCCTCCAGCCGCGGTGGCAGGAGGCGCTCGGCCAGCCGATCGTCATCGAGAACAAGGGCGGCGCGTCCGGCTCGATCGGCGGCGCCGACGCCGCGCGGGCCGCGGCGGACGGCTACACGTGGCTGCTCGCCTACGACACCACGGCCACCAACGAAACGGTCATGCGCCTCCCCTACAAGGCGATGGAGGCCTTCGCCCCGGTGTCGCTGGTGGCCACCGGCCCGCTCTGCATGGTGGCGCACAAGGACACGCCGTACCGCACCTTCAAGGACGTGGTGGAGGCCGCCAAGCGCAGCCCGGGCGACCTCAACTACGCCACCTCCGGCGTCGGCGGCCTCGCGCACGTGGCGACCACCCTGTTGCAGCAGCAGGGCGGCTTCCGGCTGTCCCACGTGCCCTACCGCGGCGCCGGCCCGGCGGTGCAGGACGCCATGGCGGGCCACGTGCCGCTGTTCATGTCGAACGTCGTCGTCATCAGCCAGCACATCAAGGCGGGCACGCTGCGCCCGCTCGGCGTCACCACCCCCGGCGAAACGCCGCACGTCCCCGGCGTGCCGAGCTTCGCCCAGCAGGGCTTCGGCGGCTTCGAAGCGCCGACCTGGTGGGCGCTGCAGGCCCCCGCGCGCGTGCCGGCGCCGATCGTGCAGCGGATGCACGGAGCCCTGTCCGGCGTGCTGGCCGACCCCGAGGTGAAGGCGAAGGTCGAGGAGCAGGGCGCCGACGTCGTCGCCTCCACGCCGGAGGAGTGCGGCCGGTTCATCCGGGCCGAGATCGAGAAGTGGGGCAAGGTGATCCGCGACAACAACATCCGCGCCGACAGCTAAGGCGCCAGCAGCGCCTCCACCTGCGCCGAGCGCGCGACGGCCCCGTTGCGCACGAACGCCTCGTGGTTCGCCTCGATCGATTGGAGGTCGTAGAGGTAGTTCACCATCAGCCCGAAGGACTCCCGCATCCCGCGCGGGGCGGTGTTGCCGAGCCAGTTCACCCGCTCCAACCGGGCGCCGTTGCCGAGGTGGAACCGCGCCACCGGGTCGCGCGGCCCCCGCCCGCCATTCGCGGCGGTGAGGTACTCGGCGCAGAGGCGCGTCAGGGGCGCGCGCAGCGCCTCCGCCTGGGCGGCGTCGTCCCACCAGCCGTCGGCCCGCAGCAGGACAGCCAGCGCGGCCGTGGCATCGCCACCCCCTGCCGCCGCGAGCACCGCCGGCCGCTCTTCCCCGCGCAGGAGGTCGGCATCGGCCGAGGCGAGGCGCCCTTCCAGCCAGCGCCGGAAGCCGGGCACCGGCGAGAGCGTGGCAAAGCGCTCCAGCCGCGGCAGCTCGGCCTTCAGCTCCTCCACAACCTGCTTGATCAGGAAGTTGCCGAAGGAGATGCCGCGCAGCCCCTCCTGGCAATTCGAGATCGAGTAGAAGATCGCCGTGTCCGCCCGGGCCGCGCACGCGCCGCCCGCGTCCTCGCAGGCCTCGTCGCGGGCGAGCAGCGGCTGCACCGCCGAAGCCAAGCCCTCCACCAGCGCGACCTCGACGAAGATCAGCGGCTCCCCCGGCAGCGCCGGGTGGAAGAAGCCGAAGCAGCGCCGGTCCGCGGCCAGGCGCCGGCGCAGGTCGTCCCAGCCCTGGATCTCGTGGACCGCTTCGTACTGGATCAGCTTTTCCAGCACCGCCGCGGGCGTCTGCCAGTCGATGCGGCGCAGCTCCAGGAAGCCCCGGTTGAACCAGGAACCCAGCAGGTGCTTGAGGTCGGAGTCGAGCGCCTTCAGCGCCGGCTCCTCGCGCAGGCGCCCCAGCACCTCCCGCCGCGCCGCCACCAGCGCGGCGGTGCCGCCCGGAGTCATGTTCATGCGCCGCAGCAGCTCCTGGCGCGGCGGCTCGGACGCTTCGGCGAGGCGGGCGGCGTTCTCCGGCGTCGGCTCGGAAAGCCACGCCTCGGCCGCCGCGCGCAGCCGCGCCGCGTCCGGGCCGAAATTCTCGGCGACGAAGCGGTACAAGGTGGCGCGGCCGTCGGCGTCCAGCTCGCGCGACGCCGCTTGCAGCTCGCGCGCCACCGCCGCGCCCGAGGCCTCGCCGCGCTCGGACAGCAGCGCCTCGGCCAAGCGCTTGGCCCGCTCCAGCGGCGGCAGCTCCGCCATCGCGGCGGCTGCACCGTCCGCCCCTCGCGGCTCCGTCCCGGTCCGCCCGGCGCCGCCGAGCCCGGTCCGCTCCAGAATCGAGCCCCAGAGGCGGTCCACCCAGGATTGCGCCCCGCCCTGGGCTCCGCCCGTTTCCGCTTCGGTCTTCGTCGCCGCTGTCGCTTCCATGTCCCGCGCTCGCGTCCCTGTGCAGACCGTCCGCCGCGGAGCATATAGGTCGCGCGCTGACGACAGGGAGACGGGAATGGACCAAGCCCCCAACGGCCCGCTGCGGGGCCTCCGCGTGCTCGACCTGACGCGCGTGCTCGCCGGGCCCACCTGCACCCAGATGCTGGGCGACCTCGGCGCCGAGGTCATCAAGATCGAGCGCCCCGAGGCCGGCGACGACACCCGCGGCTTCGCGCCGCCCTTCGTGCCGAACACGCGCGAGAGCGCCTACTTCGTGGGCGTCAACCGCAACAAGAAGTCGGTCACGCTCGACATCGCCAAACCGGAGGGGCAGGCGATCGTCCACCGCCTGCTAGAGAGCTGCGACGTGCTGGTGGAGAACTTCAAGGTCGGCGCGCTGGCGAAGTACGGCTTGGCCTGGGAGCAGCTCTCGCCGAAGCACCCGCGCCTGATCTACTGCTCCATCACCGGCTTCGGCCAGACCGGCCCCTACGCGCCGCGCCCCGGCTACGACAGCCTCATCCAAGGGATGGGCGGCATCATGTCCTTGACCGGCGAGCCGGACGGGCTGCCGCAGAAAGTGGGCGTGCCGGTGGCCGACCTCTTCGCCGGTCTCTACGGCTGCATCGGCCTCCTCGCCGCGCTGAACCACCGCAACGCGACCGGGCAGGGTCAGCGCATCGACATCGGGATGCTGGACACGCACCTCGCCTGGTTGGCGAACCAGGGCATGAACTATCTCGCAACTGGCGAGAATCCGCCGCGGCTAGGCAACCAGCACCCGAACATTGTGCCCTACCAAGTGTTCCCCACCGCCGACGGCTACATGGTGCTGAGCGTCGGCAACGACCCGACCTTCGAGCGCTTCTGCAAGGCGTTCGGCCAGGAGCAACTGCTCTCCGACCCGCGCTTCGCCACCAACGCCAAGCGCGTGGAGAACCGGCAACTGGTGACGGACACGCTGACGCCGCTGATGCGGACCCGCACCACGACGGAGTGGGTGGAGAAGCTGGAAGCGCTCAAGATCGGCTGCGGCCCGATCAACACCCTGGAGCAGGTCTTCGCCGACCCGCACGTCCAGGCGCGCGGCTGCGTGGTGGAGATGCCGCACGCGAGCGGGGAGACGGTGAAGGTCATCGCCAACCCCGTGCGCCTGTCCGCCACGCCGCCGGCCTACAACAGCGCGCCGCCGCTGCTTGGCCAGCACACGGCGGAGGTGCTGGGCGGGGTGCTCGGCATGGGCGAGGCGGAGATCGCGGCGTTGAAGGAGAAGGGGATCACCTGACTTCCGGCGCTACTCCGTCGCCCCGGTTGCCGGCGGAAGCACCGCCTTGAGCGAGGTACGCACAACCGCCGCCAACGGCCCCGGCGCGCGCAGAGCTTCGGCGAGCCGGGGCAAGTCGGCGCGGCTCTCCACCGAAAGCACCGGCACCCGGAACGCCGCGCACCATTGCAGGAAGTCCGGGTTGGCGAGGTCGGTGCCGGACACGCGGCCGGGGTGCGACCGCTCCTGGTGGATGCGGATGCTGGCGTAGCTGCCGTTGTCCGACAGCAGCAGCTTCACCGGGGCGCCGCGCGCGACGGCCACCGCCAGTTCACCGCCCGTCATCAGCGCGCCGCCGTCGCCCACCGCGCAGACCACCTGCCGCCCGGGGAAGCGCAGCGCCGCCGCCACCGCCGCCGGCACGCCGAAGCCCATGGCGCCGGACACGGGCGCGAGCAGCCGCTGCGGCGGCGTCCACGCCACCTTGCGGTAGAAGGGCGCGCCGAAGGTGCCGGCGTCCAAGGTGAGGATCGCGTCCGGCGCCGCGGCGGCCTCCACCAGCTTCGCCACCTCGACGAAGGGAATGCCGTCCGGCGGATCGCTCGGCGCCACCTCGCAGTCCGCGAGGTGCAGCGAGCGCAGCCGCGCGTTCCACGCCGCCCGGCCCGCCGGCGCACCTGCGGCCTCGCCTTCCAGCGCCGCCATCACCGCCCGCGCGTCGGCCGCCAGCGCCATCTCGGCCGGAAAGTGCCAGCCGAGGAAACGCGGCTCGGCGCAGACGTGGACCAAGCGCTGGCCTGGCGCCGGCCAGGTCCAGCCCTGGGTGGTGATATCGGTCAGCCGCGTGCCGAGCGCCAGCACCAGGTCGGCCTCGGCGAAGGCGGCGCGCTGCGCGTCCGGGTTCCTGAGGCCGAGGTCGCCGGCGTAAAGAGGGTGCGCGTTCGGGAACAGGTCCTGCCGGCGGAAGGACACGGCGGTAGGCACCCGCCACGCCTCGGCGAAGCGCAGCAGCGCCTCGCGCCCGCCGGGCTGCTCCAGCGCGTGCCCGGCCAGGAGGATCGGCCGCTCCGCGCCGCGCAGCATCGCCGCGAGCCGCGCCGCGTCCTCCGGCGTCGGCGGCGCGGGGCGGGGCAGGGTGGCGGCGACGAGCGGCGCCGCGCACGGCATCGCCAGCACGTCCTCGGGCAAGGACAGCACGACCGGCCCCGGCACGCCGCCCATGGCCACCGCGTAGCCGCGCGCGATCAGCTCCGGCACTTGGTCGGGCTCCGTCGCCTCGCCCACCCACTTCGCCACGCCGCCGAACATCCGGGCGTAGTCGATCTCCTGGAAGGCGTTGCGGCGCAGGTCGCGCTTCTCCACCTGCCCGACCAGCAGGATCAGCGGCACCGCGTCCTGCTCCGCGGTGTGGACGGCGATGGAGGCGTTGCAGGCGCCCGGCCCGCGCGAGACGATCACCACGCCCGGCCGTCCCGTCAGCTTCGCGTCCGCCACCGCCATGAAGCCGGCGCCGCCTTCGCTGCGGCAGGTGACGAGGTCCAGCGAGGGGTGCGCGTGCAGGGCGTCCAGCAGCGCGATGTAGCTCTCGCCCGGCACGCAGAAGGCGCGGTCCACGCCCCGCGCGGCGAGGAACTCCACCAAGCGTCCGGCGGCGGTCGGCATGGCGGCGACGCTCACGCCGCCCGATGGCGCCGGATCAGACGGCCCGGCCGCTCGCCGGTCAGCCCCGAGTCGCCGCGCCAGGTCGGCACGCCGTTGGTCCACACCTCCTCGATGCCCTCGGAGGGCTGGATCGGGTCCTCGAAGGTCGCCCGGTCGATCACCCGATGCGGGTCGAACAGCACGAGGTCCGCGTAGGCGCCGGGCCGCAACACGCCGCGGTCTTCCATGCCGAACAGCGCGGCGGTGCGGCCGGTCATCTTGTGGATGGCCGTCTCCAGGTCGAGCAGGCCGAGCTGGCGCGAGTAGAGCCCCAGCACGCGCGGGAAGGTGCCCCACAGGCGCGGGTGCGGGTGCGCGTCGTGCGGGATGCCGTCGGAGCCGATCACGCTCAGCGGGTGCGCCATGATGCGGCGCACGTCCTCCTCGTCCATCTGGAAGGTGATCGCGCCGGCGGGCGTCAAGCGCTCCGCCGCGCTGCGGCGGTCGGTGTTCCAGCCGCGCGCCACCTCGGCCAGGTCCTTGCCGGCCATCTCCGGGTGCGGCACCGACCAAGTGACGATGACCTTGCACTCCTCTCGCAGCCGGTCCGGCATCAGCACCGTGGAGCCGGCGGGGTAGGGGTACATGTCGAAGGCCACCTCCTGCATCGAAGCGGCGGCCTCGATCAGCGCCAGGGTCTGCGCGCTGCGGCCGTAGTTCTCCGGCATGGAGCACTTGTGGTGGCTGATCCACACCGGCACGCCGACGCGCTTGCCGATCTTGAGCGTCTCCTCGATGGAGGCGCAGACCCGGTCGGCTTCGTCGCGCATGTGGGTCACGTAGATGCCGCCGGCGGCGCGCAGCGGCTCCGCCACCGCGATCACCTCCTCCGTCGGGGCGTTCATGTTGGGCTTGTACCAAAGGCCGGTGGAGAAGCCGGAAGCGCCCTCCGTCAAAGCCTCCGCCAAGCGCTTCCGCATGCTCTCGATCTCGCCGTCGCGGGCCGGGCGCATCACGTCGCCGCCCATCGCGCCCACGCGCAGCGCCATGTGGCCGCACAGCGCGTAGGTGTTCACGGCCGGCGGCGAGCGCTCCAGCGCGCGGGCGTACTCGCCGAAGCTGCCGTAGGTCCACCAGCTCTCGTCGCCCAGGAGGTCCAGCGGCGGGATCGGGCGCGAGGCCATGCGCGTGGGCGCGAGGCTCACGCCGCAATTGCCCACCACCACCGTCGTGACGCCCTGGCTCGACTTGCAGCGCAGGCACTCCGGGCCGCACAGCACGGCGCGGTCGTCGTGGGTGTGCGCGTCGATGAAGCCGGGCGCGAGGGCCTTGCCGGTGGCCACGACCTCGCGGTCGGCGCTGGCGGCGGAAAGGTCGCCCACCGCCACGATGCGGTCGCCGCTGACGCCCACGTCGCCGGTCGCGCGCGGCCCCCCGGTGCCGTCGAACAGGGTGGCGTCGCGGATGATGAGGTCGCAGCGGAGGGGCATGGGAAGCGTGTTCTCCCGCTTGGGCGTTTGAGCCGTGGATCAAAGCCGCATTCGCGCCGGCGGGGAAGGGGCGGGGCTTGGCAAGCGCAACGGCGAGGGCCAGCCTGCGCGCCACGCCGCGCGAAAAGCGGCGCCACACGGGAGAAGCAATGTCCACCACCTTGGCATCCCGCCGGGCGGCGCTCGCCGCCGGCGCCGCCCTCTTCGGTGCCGCGCCCGCCGGCGCGCAAACGGCGACTCCTCCGCCCGCAACGTCCGGCAACGGGTCGAACGGCGGCGCCGGCCGCCGCGCCTCCAACGGCGATCTCGTCCAGGGCTTCTCGCGCGAACGGCTGGCCCGCCTCGGCCCGGCCTTCGCGCGGGAAGCGGAGCGCGGCTCCTTCCCCGGCTGCGTCGCCCTGATCGCGCGCAGCGGGCAGATCGTCCACCACGAGGCCTACGGCCACCAGGACGCGGCGCGCACCAAGCGGATGGCCCGCGACGCGATCTTCCTCCAGGCCTCCATGACCAAGCCCGTCACCTCGGTCGCGGCCATGATGCTGGTCGAGGAAGGGCGGATGAAGCTTTCCGACCCGATCGCGAACTGGATGCCGGAACTGAAAGACCTCAAGGCCGAGCGCAGGCGCGAGGGCCAAGCGGCGGAGGAGGTGGCGCTCGACCGGCCGGTGACGGTGCAGGATCTGCTGCGCCACACCTCCGGCTTCGTCTACGCCGAGAGCGCGCCGTCCGAGCGCATCAAGGGCCTGTACGAGGAGCACAACATCGAGGCCCGCACCGGCGCCATCGCCGGCGACGAGATGCTGAAGCGTCTCGGCGCGATCCCGCTGGCGCACCAGCCGGGGAGCACGTTTCATTACTCTATCTCGACGGACGTGCTCGGCCTGCTCGTGGAGCGCGTGGCGGGGCAGCGCCTTGACCGCGTGTTCGCGGAGCGCATCTTCGGCCCCCTCGGGATGCGCGACACCGCTTGGCACGTGGCGCCGGAGAAGCGCGCGCGGGTGGCCGAGGCGCCGGACGGCGACCCGCGCAAGGAGGCCATGTGGCGCTCCTACCGCATCATGGAGGACGAGGCCGGCCGTTCCTACCTGAAGGGCGGCGCCGGGCTGGTCTCCACCTCGGCCGATTACTTCCGCTTCGCGCAGATGCTCGGCAACGGCGGCTCGTTCGAGGGCAAGCGCTACCTCGCCGCGCCGGTGGTGCGCTACATGATGTCCGACCACATCCAGGGCATGGCCGGCTCGCCCACCGCCTCCACCGGGCCGGGCTACGGCTTCGGCCTGGGCTTCGGCGTTCGGCGGCAGGACGGGCTGGCGGTGGCGCCCGGCAGCACCGGCGACGCGATGTGGGCCGGCGCCTGGGGCACCTTCTTCACCGTCGACCCGGCGGAGCACCTGGTGGCGATCTTGATGACGCAGGGCCCGTCCTCGCGCATCCACACTCGGACGCTGTTCAAGAACCTGGTCTACGGCGCAATGGTGGAAAGCGCCCGCAGCGGCGCCTGAGGGGGCGGGGCGGGCCGCGCGGCTACTCCGCCTGCCGCAGCCCGCCCTCCTCGATCATGGTCCGCATCCGCTCCGCGTCGCGGGCGACCACGGCGGCGAACTCGGCCGCGCCGCGGTGCAGAACCGGCGTCTGGATGCGCTCCATCCCGGTGCGGAAGGCGGCGCTTCGCACAGCCTTGGCGCAGGCGGCCTCGTAGCGCGCCAGCACGGCGGGCGGCGTGCCCGCCGGCGCGAACAAGCCCTGCCAGATGGAGAAGGACAGGTCGTGCCCCAGCTCGCGCACCGTGGGCGCGTCCGGGAACTCGGCCAGCCGCTCGGGGGCGAACACGGCGAGGACGTGCAGGTCGTTCGGCCGCACCATCGCGGGCTGGTCGCTGAGCACCGCGACCCCGCCCTGCTGCATGGCGAACATGACGTCGCCCGGCGTGCGGTAAGGGACGTGGCTCATCGGCGCGCCGGTGGCCCGCGTCCAGGCGACCATGCTGAGGTGCGTCAGCGTGCCCGGTCCCGTCGAGCCGAAGGGCATGGCGCCGCCCGCCGCGCGCGCCCGCGCTTCGAGGTCGGCGAGCGTCCGGAGGCCGGAGCCGCGCGGCGTCTGGATCACCAGCGCCGCGTCCGAGACTTGGCAGATCGGCGCGAGGTCGGTCGCGCGGTAGCCGGCGTTCCGCATGAAGGACGGCTGGACGGTGATCGGCCCGATGGTGCTCAGCAGCAGCGTTTGCCCGTCCGGCCGGGCGCGCACCACCTCGGCCGCGCCGATGGTGC
>CADCTL010000155.1 GCA_902805625.1 uncultured Acetobacteraceae bacterium | reverse complement strand
CGAGGTCCGCGCCCTTGACGCCCAGCGCCTCCGCGTTGACGGCCGCGAAGTGGACCCAGCGCACCACGTCGAACCAGCGGTCGTCGCCCTTGCGGACCATGCTGCCGGACTGCCCGGCGTTGATCGTCTCGGGGAGGATCAGGTACTGCTTCGCCCGCTCCGGCCCCAGCCGCCAGCGGAAGCCCGCGAGCTGGGAGGCGTCGGTGGCGAAGGCGTCGCAGCGCCCGGCGAGAAAGGCGTCCTGCACCTCCGTCACCCCGCCGATCAGCACCGGCGTGAAGCGGAGCTTGTTGGTGCGGAAGAAGTCCGCCACCTCCAGCTCCGTGCTCGTGCCCGGCCGGATGCACACCCCGGCGCCGTCGAGCTGCTTGGGCGATGACACGCCGGCGTCCGCCCGCACGATGAAGCCGGTGCCGTCCCAGAAATTCGTCGCGGCGAACAGCAAGCCGAGGTTGGCCTCCCGCGTCAGCGACCACCCGGTGTTGCGGATCAGCACGTCCACCTCGCCCGATTGGAGCGCGGTGAAGCGGTTCTGCGCCGACAGGTTCACGAAACGCACCTTGCCGGCGTCGCCCAGCACGGCAGCGGCGATGGCGCGGCAGTAGTCTGCGTCCATGCCCTGCATGGCGCTGCGGCTGTCCGGCAAGGAAAAGCCGGCGATCTCGCCGGACACGCCGCAGAGCAAGGCGCCGCGCGACCGCACCGCGTCCAACGTGGCGGACCCACTGGCGCCGCGCTGTTGCGCCACCGCCGGGGAAAGCAGCGAAGCGGCGAGCGCCGCGGCGGCGGCGGCGAGCATCGTCCGGAAAAGCATGGGCGGGGACTCCGTGGCTGGAAGGATCAGGCCGCGAGCGGCGCCGCTTCGGCGCGCGCGAAGCGGGACAAGCGGAAGGGCGCCGGGTCCACGACTGGCGCCGCCCCGGTGGCGAGTTCCGCGGCCAGCCGCCCGGCGCCCGGCCCGATGCCGAAGCCGTGCCCCGAGAAGCCGCTGGCCAGCACCAAGCCGGGCAGTGCGGCCACGGGCGAGATCACGGGCACCGCGTCCGGCGTCACGTCGATCAGCCCCGCCCAGCTCTCCGCGACGCGCATCCCGGCGAAGCCCGGGAAGGCCCGCGCGAGGCTGGCCCGCGCCTCTTCCAGGATGCCCGGCATCGGCTCGGGGTCCAGCACCCGCACCGCTTCGAAGGGCGTCCGCGCGTCGAGCGACCAGCGCCGCGGCAGCCGCGCCTCCTCGATGAAGCGGCGGCCGACGCGCAGCCGGATCTCGTCGCGCTGCTTCCGCAGCGCCGGCAGGAAGTCGCGCATGAGGCGGAAGCTGTCCGGCACGATCTCCGCCACGCTCGCGCCGCGGTTGGCCACCGTGTACCCGCCGTCCAGCCGCTTGCGGAACGCGAAGCCGGAGCCGCCCACCGCCTGCTCCGGCAGCCCCTCCAAGGGCTCCGTCCGCAGCACCGAACCGCGGACCTTGAGCTGCGGGAAGTCCACGCCGTGGTTGCCCAGCAGCAGCCGCGACCAAGCGCCGCCGGCCAGGATCGCCGCGTCGCAGGCGATGCGCCCGCGCTCCGTCACCACGCCGACGACGCGCCCCGCCACGAGGTCGAAGCCGCGCACAGCGCAGTCCGTCAGCACCGCCGCGCCCGCCCGCCGGGCCGCGCGCGCCATGGCCGGAACCGCCAACGCCGGCTCCGCCCTCCCGTCGCCGGGCGTGTGCATCGCGCCGGCCCAGCGCCGCGCGGTGCCGGGCAGCAGCGTTTCGACCTCGTCGGGCGTCAGCAATCGCGCGTCGATCTGGAAAGGCCGCGCGTGCTCCAGCCAAGCCTCGTGCGCGGCGGTGTGCCGCGGCGTCTCATGCAAGTAGACCACGCCGGCGCGTCGGAAGCCGGTGGGTTCGCCGAGCCGCGCGTCCATGCCCCCCCACTGCCGCAGCGCTTCCACCGAGAGCGGGATCTCCGCCGCGTCGCGCCCCATGCGGCGGCACCAGCCCCAGTTACGGGAAGACTGCTCGCCGGCGATGCGGCCTTTCTCCAGCAGCGCGACGGAAACGCCTCGCTCCGCGAGGGTCAGCGCCGCCATGACGCCGACCACGCCGCCGCCGACCACGCACACGTCGGCGCGCGCCGGCAACGCCGCGTCGCCCTCGAACGGATCAACCCTGGGTGCCATGCCGCTCCGCGCCTTCCCGACCGAGGCCAGGAGGTTAAGCGCGGGCACGCCAAGCCGTCACGCCGCCGCCGCGTGGCGTCCGGCCCTTCGCGTGCCGGCCGGTTCAGCGACGTATGGAAAACCCACGATCGGGGACGCTGATGGCACCGTCACGCGGGACGAGCGCCCAACGCCGAAAGGCCGCGCTGCGCAACCGGCCCCGGAAGTCAGAACGCGCGCCGCGGCGACTCCCGCGGCGCGCAAAACACAGGCCAGCGACCGAGGCTAGATCTCCTCGTCGTAGCCCCCGCCGTCGTCCATGGCGCCGGCGTCGTCATAGCCCGCCGGGCTGGCGTCCTGGTCGCCGGCGAACTTGTCGGCCCCACCGCCGCCGCCCCAATCGGACTTGGCGCCGCCGTCCTCGCCGCCCCACCCCTGCGAGGCCGCGGCCGCGCCGGGATCGGTCCAAGGCGAGGAGGCCGGCACCGCTTCCTGCCCGAAGCCGCCCGCGGCACCGGCGGCGCCCGTGTCAGCCGCCGGCGTCGCCGCGTGGGCCGCGCCGTGGCCGCCGGAAAGGGAGTTCATCAGCATGTTGCCGAGCACCATGCCGCCGGCCACGCCGGCCGCGGTGGTCAGCGCCGTGCCGAGGAAGCCGGAGCCGCCGCGGCCCTGCTGCTGCTGGAGCATCCCGGGGTTGTAGCCCGGCGGGTAAACCGGCTGCGGGGGCGGCGGCATCGGCGCCGGCTGGCGGGACTGGCGCCCGCCGCCGAACATGCCGCCGAACAGGCCGCCGCCCTGCTGCTGCTGGGCCTGCGCTTGGCGCTGGGCGTTCTCCACCTCCCATTCGAGGCGGCGGATGCGGTTCTGTGCCTCCACCAGCGCCGCCTCCTGCACGAAGGCGGTCTGGGTGATGCGGTACCGCGCTTCCGGGTACTTGGTGAACAGCTCCGCGATCATGGCGTCCGCCTCGCGGTCCACCGGCGGGAGAGGCGGCCGAGCCTGCTGGGTGGCGGGCACGCTGCTGCCGCCCCAGGGTCCGCCCGACGATGCGCCGTTGCCGGTGGCCGGCGCCGGCGCCGCTCCGGAAACGCGCTCCACGAACTCGGTGATGATCCGCCGTTCGTCCTGGTTCATCGGTTCCTTGCTCTCCCTGTCCGCCAAATGGCCCGCTGTGCGCGGCCCTGGGCGCACGGGCAGGTGGCCCGACGCCGGGACGCTTTCAAGCGGCGCCGATCCGGGCCGGCAAGCCCAGCCGCCGCCACTCGATGACAGGGCATCGGTCCTGCACGAACCGCAATCCCGCGGCGCGCGCCCGCTCGCCGGCCGCGCCGTCCACCATCCCGAGTTGCAGCCACACGCTGCGCGCCCCGAGGCGGATCGCCTCGTCCACAGCCGCGCCGGCCTCCGAACTGCGGCGGAACACGTCCACCATGTCGAGCGGGGCGGCGACATCCAGATTCGCCGCGACGGTCGCGCCGTGCAGCGACAGGCCGGCGATGCCCGGGTTGACCGGCGTGACCGCGTATCCCCGCTCGCGCAGGAAGGCCGCCACGCCGAAGGACGGCCGCGAAGGCCGGTCAGACGCGCCGACCACGGCGATGCGGCGGGTGGACAGCAGGATGTCGCGGATCTCGTCGTCGCTGTTGGTCATGCCTCGGCTCCTCTCCCGCGCGGCCGGCGCTTGCCACCGCGGCCCGCTCCCGGCATGGAAGCGCAGCGCACCGGGGCCTGTAGCTCAACGGTCAGAGCGGACCGCTCATAACGGTTTGGTTGCAGGTTCGAATCCTGCCGGGCCCACCGCCGCCGCCCCTTCCCCAATCCCGCAGCGCCTCCACATCGGATGCCCCACACACCGCGCTCCGGAAACCGACAGCCTTGCCCCGCCGCGCGGCGAAGCCGCCGCCGCCCGAAGACAACGCCGCCGAACCGACGGTATGCGCCCTGTGCGAACGCCCCATACCCGAGGGCGCGCGCGCCAGCCGGCACCACCTCACGCCGCGTTTGAAGGGCGGCGCCCGCCTCGGCACGGTGCTGCTGCACCAGATCTGCCACAATGCGATCCACGCCCGCTTCAACGAAGCCGAGCTGGCCCGGCGCCTGTCCGAGATCCCCAGCCTGCGCGCGGAGCCGGAGATCGCGCGCTTCCTCGACTGGGTGCGGAACAAGCCCCCGGACTTCCACGCGGCGACGCGCCGCTCGCGCGGCAAGAACGGCCCCTTCCGGGGCCGCCGCGCCTAGAACGCCGCCTCCTCGAAGGCCTTCAGCGACTTGCCGCCCGCCATGATGGCGGAGGTGAGCGCGCCCGTCTGCGGCAGCAGCCGCTCCATGAAGAAGCGCGCCGTGCCGAGCTTGGCGCGGTAGAAGCCGGTCGGGTCGTCCTCCGCCTTGTCCAGCGCCGCCTCCGCCATGCGCGCCCAAACGAAGGCCAGCGCGGTGAGGCCGAACAGCTTCAGGTACTCCGTCGCCGCCGCGCCGGCCTCGAAGGGGTCGCCCATGCCGCGCCGCGCCACCTCGGCCGTCGCCTGCTGCAAGCGCCCGAAGGCCTTGGAGAGCGGCAGGACGAACTCCGCCATGCGCTCGTCCTCGCCCTTCTCCTCGATGTAGGCGAGGACCGGGTGGAAGAAGCGCCGCAAGAGGCGGCCGGCGTGCGAGGGCATCTTGCGGCCCACGAGGTCCAGCGCCTGGATGCCGTTGGTGCCCTCGTAGATTTGCGCGATGCGGGCGTCGCGCACGTACTGCTCCATCCCCCACTCGCGGATGTAGCCGTGCCCGCCCAGCACCTGCATCCCAGTGACGGCGGATTCGAAGCCCATGTCGGTGAACATGGCCTTGATGATCGGCGTCATCAGCGACACGAAATCGTCCGCCGCCTGCCGCACCGCCGCGTCCGGGTGGCGCATGGCGACGTCGTGCTCCACGGCGGTCAGCACGCCGAGCGCGCGGCAGCCCTCGATGTTCGCCCGCATGGTCAGCAGCATCCGCCGCACGTCCGGGTGGACGATGATCGGGTCCGCCGGCTTGTCCGGGTGCTTGGCGCCGTTCAGCGCCCGGCCCTGAACGCGGTCCTTCGCGTAGGCCACCGCGTTCTGGTAGCTCACCTCCGCGACGCCGAGCCCCTGCACGCCCACGCCCAGCCGCGCCGCGTTCATCATGGTGAACATGGCGGCGAGGCCCCGGTGCGGCTGGCCCACCAGCCAGCCCTTCGCCTCGTCGAAGCTCATGGCGCAGGTGGCCGAGGCCTTGATGCCCATCTTGTGCTCGATGGACGTGCAGGACACCCCGTTCCGCACGCCCGGCCGCCCGTCCTCGGTGGGCAGGAACTTCGGCACCAGGAACAGGCTGATGCCGCGCGTGCCCGAAGGCGCGTCCGGCAGCTTCGCCAGCACGAGGTGGAGGATGTTCTCCGCCAAGTCGTGCTCACCGGCCGAGATGAAGATCTTGTTGCCCGTGATGCGGTGCGAGCCGTCGTCGGCCGGCACCGCCTTGGTGCGAATCAGGCCGAGGTCGGTGCCGCACTGCGGCTCCGTCAGGCACATGGTGCCGCTCCACTCGCCCGACGCCAAGCGCGGCAGATAAGTCCCCCGCAGCTCCGCCGAACCGTGCTGGCGCAAGGCCGCGTAGGCGCCGTGCGACAGGCCGGGGTACATCCCGAAGGACAGGTTGGCGGAGCAGATCATCTCCTCCACCAGCATGGACAAGGTGTGCGGCAGGTGCTGCCCGCCGTCGTCCGAGTGGCAAGCCAGCGCGGTCCAGCCGCCCTCGCAAAAGGCGCGGTACGCCTCCGGGAAGCCCTTGGGCGTGCGGACCACGCCGTTCTCGATGGTGCAGCCCTCCTCGTCGCCGGGGCGGTTGAGGGGGAACAGCACCTCCTCGCAGAGCTTCGCCGCTTCCTCCAGCACGGGGTCGATCAGGTCCGGCCCCACCTCCTCGCAGCCCGGCAGGGCGCGCAGGCGGGCGGGATCGGCGATCTCGTTCAGCACGAAGCGCATGTCGCGCAGCGGGGCCTTGTAGCTCGGCATCGTCGCGTGTCCTCAGTTTCGCAGCGGGCGGCCGGTTTCGAGCATGTGCTCGACCCGGGCGAGGGTGGCGTCCGTCTTGAGCAGGGCCATGAAGCCCTTCACCTCCAGCGCCCGCACTTGATCTTCCGTGGTGTCGGCGGTGTGGTCGGCGCGTTTGCCGCCGGTGAGCGTCTCGGCGAGGTGCGCGCACACCACCTCATCGTGCGGCGTGGCCTTGCCGAGCCGGGCCGCGCCCTCCACCGCCATCTTGAGAGCCGCCATGCCGGACGCCCCCGGCAAGCGAAGCGGTTTCGCCTCCGCCGGCGCGTAGCCCTCCACCATGGCCAGCGCCCGCGACTTGGCGTCCGCCAGCAGCCGGTCGCGGTTCATGGTGATGCCGTCGGTGGGCCGCAGCAGCATGAGGTCGCGCGCCTCCGCAGCCGACTTCGCAACCTGCGCCGTCGAGATCATCTCGAACGCCTTGGCCACCGGCGGCATCGGCCCGCGCGGCGCCTTGGGTGCCTCCGACCAGCGCCGCAGCATGGCCGCGCACCCGCCCCAGCCGGGGATGAGCCCGACGCCCACCTCCACCAAACCGATGTAGGTCTCCGCGTGCGCCTGCACCGCGTCGCAATGGAGCAGGATCTCGCACCCGCCGCCGAGCGCCATGCCGGCCGGCGCACCCACCACGGGGAAGGGCGCGTCGCGCATGGCGCGCATGGCCTTCTGCCCGCCCTCGATCATGCCCTCGATCTCGCCCCAGGCGCCGATGTTGGCGGCGAAGAGCGCGAGGCCGATGTTGGCGCCGACCGAGAAGTTGTCCGCCTCGTTGTGGACCACGAGCGCCCGGAAGGCGCCCTTCTTGCCCATGGCCACGGCCTTGCCGATCAGCCCCAGTATCTCGGGGTCGAGCGCGTTCATCTTGCTGTGGAACTCGAGGCAGGCCACGCCGTCCCCGACGTCCCACAGGCTGGCCGAGCCGTTGCGCGCTAGAGGCTGCGTCCGCAGCTTGATGTCGGACAGCAGCAGCACGCTCTCGGGCCGCGGGATGTCGCGGTACTCGCCGTCCGTGCCCAGCACCTGGCGGCGCCCGTCTTCGACGCGGTAGAAGGGCCGCTCGCCCGCCTTCTCCAGCAGCGCCGGCACCGGCCGCCCGGCCTCGCGCAGCGCCGCCGCGAGCCAGCCGGGGCCGAGCCGGTCCACCAGCTCGAACGGCCCCCAGCGCCAGTTGTAGCCGAGGCGCATGGCCGCATCGACGTCGGCCGGGCTGTCCGCGATCTCCGGCACCAGCGACGCCGCGTAACCCAGCGTGTCGAGCAGCACGGCCCGCGCGTATTGCCCGCCGCGGTCCTTGTGTTCCGCAAGGGCGCGCAGGTCCTTGCCGCCGGCCTCCAGGCTGTCCAGCCGCGCCTTGGCGCTGTCGCGGTAGTCGCCGGTCCAGAGGTCCACGGCACGCTTCAGGCTCTCGCCGGACGCGCTCTTCTCGCGGTTGTAGAAGCCGCCCTTGCCGCCCTTACGCCCGGTGCGCCCCTCAGCGATCATCCGCGCGATGAGCGCGTGCTCGCGCATGCCCGTCACATACGGGTCCGTCGCCGGAAGCGCCGCCTTCATGGAGGCGGCGACGTGCGGCATCAGGTCGAGGCCAACCAAGTCCAGCAGCCCGAACACGCCGGTCTTGGGCACGCCCATAGGCTTGCCCATGATGGCGTCCGCCTCCTCCACCGTCAGGCGGAGGTCCACCGCATGGTTGATGGCCGACTGCATCCACAACCCGCCGATGCGGTTGGCGATGAAGCCCGGCGTGTCCTTGCAATGCACGATCGTCTTGCCGAGCCGGCGGTCGCCGAACGCCGCGATGGCCTCGACGGCGTCGGCGCGCGTGGCCGGCCCCCGCACCAACTCCAGCAGCCGCATGTAGCGCGGCGGGTTGAAGAAGTGGGTGATGAGGAAGTCGCGCGCGAAGCCCTCGCCCAAGCCCTGCGTCAGCGCCGCGAGCGGGATGGTGGAGGTGTTGGAGGACACGATGGAGCCAGGCTTCCGCACATCCTCCAGCCGCGAGTAGAGGTCGCGCTTGGCGTCCGGCCGCTCGACGATCGCTTCCACGATCCAGTCGCAATCGGCCAGCAGCGGCAGCCCGCCCTCGATATCACCAGCCTGCACCAGCCGCGCCGCGCTCTTGTGCATGAACGGCGCCGGGTCGGCGCGCAGCATGCGCTCGACGGCCTTGGCGGCCCCGCCCGGCACGATGTCAAGCAGCACCACCGGTACGCCCGCGTTGGCCACATGCGCCGCGATCCCGGCGCCCATCACGCCGGCACCGATCACGCCCACCTTGCGGATCGGCCCTTCCGCGGCGTCCTGCCGCGTGGAGGGGAGGGGCGAGACGGGCGCGTTCACCGCACGGACTCCAGCACGGTGGCGATGCCCTGCCCGCCGCCGATGCACATCGTCGCCAGGCCGTAGCGCCCGCCCTCGCGCTTGAGCACCGCCGCCGCCTTGCCGGTGATGCGCGCGCCGCTGGCGCCCAGCGGGTGGCCGAGCGCGATGGCGCCGCCGTCCAGGTTCACCTTGCTCTCGTCGAGGCCGAGCTCGCGCATGGAGGCGATGGCCTGGGACGAAAAGGCCTCGTTCAACTCCACCACGTCGAGGTCGCGCGCCGTGATCCCGGCCCGCGCCAGCGCCTTCCGCGACGCGTGGAGCGGCCCCATGCCCATCACCTCCGGCGAGCAGCCGGACACCGCGATGGACTTGATCTTCGCCAGCGGCTCCAGACCGTGCGTCTTGGCGTAGTCCGCGCTGCACACCAGCACGGCCGACGCGCCGTCCGTGAGCGGCGAGGAGGTACCGGCCGTCACCGTGCCGTCCTGCCGGAAGGCGGGCTTGAGCCCGGCCAGGCCCTCGGCCGTGGTGTCCGGCCGGATGCAGCCGTCGCGCTCCACCACCTTGCCCTTCGGCCCGGTGATCGGGACGATCTCCTCGGCGAGCCTGCCCGCCTCCTGCGCCGCGGCCGCCTTCTGGTGGCTGCGGGCGGCGAAGTCCTCCTGGTCGCGCCGCCGCACCTGGTGGAGCTGCGCCACGTTCTCCGCCGTCTCGCCCATGCTGATGTAGGCCTGCGGGAAGCTCTCGGCCAAGCCGGGGTGCGGCATGGGGTTGAAGCCCATCATCGGCACCCGGCTCATGCTCTCCACGCCGGCGCACACGAAGGCGTCGCCCGCGCCCATGCGGATTGCGCCAGCCGCTTGGTGGACGGACTGCATCGAGGAGCCGCAGAAGCGGTTCACCGTCACGCCCGCCGTTCCCTCCGGCATCCCGGCCAGGAAGGCGACGAGCTTCGCCATGTTCAGACCCTGCTCGCCCTCCGGGAAGGCGCAGCCGAGCACCAAGTCTTCCACCGTCGCCGGGTCGAGGCCCGTCGCCTCCACCAGCGCCCGCACCACCTGCGCCGCCATTTCGTCCGGGCGCACCCCGGCGAGTTCGCCCTTGGCGGCGAAATGGAAGGGAGAGCGGCGGTAGGCCGCGATCACCACGTCTGTCATCCGCTTCGTTCCTCTTCAAGCCTCGCCGGGCTTCGCGCCGCGGCTCCGGTCCCTAATCCGCGGCGTCCGCGCCCAGGCGGGACTCGTCGCGTTTCCGCATCGTCCGCTCCGCTTCCGCCTCCACCTCCCGCAGCTCGCGCAGGGTCTGGTCGAGGTCCACCCGCTGCCTCTCCAACTCGCGGATGCGCTCGCGCGTGCTCTCCAACAGCAACCGGAGCTGCGCCGCCTGGGTGCGGTCGGCGTCGTAGAGGTCCAGGAACTCGCGGATGCTCGCCAAGGAGAAGCCGAGCCGCTTGCCGCGCAGCACCAGCATCAACCGGGCGCGGTCGCGGCGGTCGAACACCCGCGTGGTGCCGGCGCGTCGCGGCGCGATCAGCCCTTTCGCCTCGTAGAAGCGGATGGCGCGCGCGGTGACGCCCAAATCCTCCGCGAGCTGGTTCACGGTGAAGAACTCCGGCGCGTCCGCGCGCGCCCGTGCCGCCGCGCCCGCCACTACGCCGCCGCCGCCGCGGATGCCGCGCGGCCCAGCACCTCCGCCCGCAGCTCGGTCTTGGTCAGCTTGCCGACGTTGGAACGCGGCAACGCCTCGCGCACCTCGATCAGCCGCGGCATCTCCACCGGCGAGAGCTTGTCCTTCAGGAACTCCCGCAGCGCGTCCGGTGTCAGCGATGCGCCCGACCGCGGCTCCACGAAGGCGGCCGGCGCTTCACCCCGGTACTCGTCCGGCATCCCCACCACCGTCACCGCCGCCACGTCCGGATGGCGGTACAACGCCTCCTCGATCGTCCGCGGATAAACGTTGAAGCCGGAAACCAGGATGAGATCCTTGATGCGGTCCACCAGGGTCACGTAGCCGTCCGCGCCCATGATCCCGACATCGCCGGTGCGGAGGAAGCCGTCCGCGCCCAGAACCGCCGCCGTCTCCTCCGGCCGGTTCCAATAACCCTTCATCACATGCGGCCCCGCGACGCAGAGTTCGCCCTTCTCGCCCGGCGACAGGACGCGCGAAGGGTCCTCCAGCGAGCGTATCTCGGCCCGCACGCCAGGGATGGGCAGGCCGATGGTGCCGGCGCGGTTGCCCTCGCCGGGCGGGTTGGAGAAGCAGACGGGCGAGGCCTCGGTCAGCCCGTACCCTTCGGTGACGGAGCAGCCGGACCGCGCCTCGAAGTCCTCCTTCACCTGCATGGGCAGCGGCGCGCCGCCCGAGACGCAGGAGCGCAGGGAAGCCAGGTCCTCCGCCGTGGCGCCCTTGTCGAGCAGCGCCTTGAACAAGGTCGGCACGCCGGGGATCACGGTCGGCCGGCAGCGGCGGATCGCCGCCATCACCGCCTCGAAGTCGAAGCGCGGCAGGGCGATCAGCGCGCTGCCGCGGGCGATGGCCACGTTCATCACCGCGGTCAGGGCGAAGATGTGGAAGAAGGGCAGTACGGCCAGCACGCGCTCTTCCCCCTCGCGCATCACCGTGTTCCAGGCCAGCACCTGCCGGACGTTGGCGCAGAGGTTGGCGTGGGTGAGCATCACGCCCTTCGGCACGCCGGTGGTGCCGCCCGTGTATTGCAGCAGCGCCACGTCGTCCGGCTTCGCCTCGCAGACCGGGGCCTCCCCGTGGCCCGACAAGGTCTTGAACGGCACCACGCGCCCGTCGCCGCGCGGCAAGGGCACCACGCTCCGGCGGCGCAGCACGCGGAAGGCGAGGCCCTTGGCCATCGGCAGGGCGCTGGAGAACTGGCAGGCGACAACGTGCTTCAACGGCGACCCCGGACGGTCGAGCAGCGCCAGCACGCGCGGCAGCAGCGGGTCGAGGTCCACCGTCACCATCACTTCAGTGCCGGAGTCGGCCACCTGCGCCGCCAACTCCTCCTCGACGTAGAGCGGGCTGTAGTTCACCACCACGGCGCCGGCCTTCAGCGCGCCGAAGAAGGCCGCGACGAAGAAGGGGCTGTTGGGCAGGCACAGCCCGACGCGGGTGCCGGCGGTCACGCCCAAGCGGCGGAAGCCCGCCGCGGCGCTGTCAACCAGCGCGCCCATGGCGGCGAAGCTCCAGCGGCGGCCCATGAAATCCATGCAGGTCTTCGGACCGAAGCGCGCCACGGAGGCGTCGAACATCTCCGGCAAGGTCTCCGCCGGGAAGGCCATGTCCCAGGAGATGCCCGGCGGATAGCTCCGCAGCCAAGGCAAGGCGTCGTCCGACCCAACGCGCGCTTCCGTGGCCGCGACCGTGCCGCCGTGCATGCCGCTCGTTCCTTCCCGTTCCCGCCGGGATGATCGTGCCTATTGACGTATAGGTCAACCAACTACTTTAAAGGTCACTCAGAGCTGACCAGGAGAACCCCCGATGGCCGACGCCGAAAGCCTGATGGCCGGGATGCGGACCCGCGCCGACGCCTTGCGGCGCCTGGGCTACCGGGTGCGCTTCGACCTTACGGACACGGAGGAGAGCATCATGCTCGACGCCACCGGCGGCGGCACGCCGAGCATCGAAGCCGCGGGCGGGGAGGAGGAGGCGGACACGGTGCTGCGCCTGTCCTCGGCGGATTTGGAGAAGCTGATGCGGGGCAAGCTCAGCCCAATGCTCGCCTTCTCCACCGGCCGGCTGCGGGTGGAGGGCTCCAAGGGCGTGGCCCTGAAGCTCGGCGGCCTGCTCGACGAAGATTGAGGCTGCGCCC
This sequence comes from uncultured Acetobacteraceae bacterium, assembly GCA_902805625.1. GTDB lineage: Bacteria > Pseudomonadota > Alphaproteobacteria > Acetobacterales > Acetobacteraceae > Craurococcus. The sequence goes on along the minus strand of CADCTL010000155.1, from coordinate 474 downwards.
GGTTCGGCCCGCGCTTGCCTACCGGACGGGAGGGCGGCGTGGCGGGGCGCCCGTTTCAGCGCCCCGCCGGCTGTTCAGCCCCGCTCGCTCAAGGGCCGCTGCGCGATCCGGAACATGCCCGACACGAACCCGGCGAGCACGATCTGCATGCCAACCGTGACCATCGCCGCCGCGGGGACGACCAAGCGCATCGTTTCCCGGTAGTCGAGGTCGCCGAAGTCCCGCGACGACCAGATCCAGGTCGCCGCGAAAAGGCCCACGAGTCCCAAGGCGAAGCACGCCGCGCCGACCACCGCGGCGCTCTCCACCGAGAAGGAACGGAGCACGCGGTCCAAGCCCCTGGTTTCCGGCAGCAACCCTTCGCGCGCGCCGAACTGCGTCGCCAGCAGGCCGAAGACCAAGCTTTGCACGCCGAGCACGGCGGCCAGCGCCGCGACGACGAGCGTGTGGACCTCCAGCACGGCGCCGCCGATC
>CADCTL010000154.1 GCA_902805625.1 uncultured Acetobacteraceae bacterium | reverse complement strand
CCGCAGCGCACGGTGCCGCTCGGCATCATCTCGGCCATGCTGGTGGCGACGGTGCTCTACATCGCCGTCGCCATCACCGCCGTGTCCGTCGTGCCCTGGCGGGAGCTGGCCGCCGCGCCCGGCCCGCTGGCCGAGGTGATGAACCGCGCCGCGCCCTGGATGCCCGGCTGGTTCTACGTGGCTATCACCGTCTTCGCGGTGGCCAACACGGCGCTGCTCAACTACGTCACGGCGTCGCGCCTCACCTACGGCATGGCGCGGCAGGGGCTGCTGCCATCGGTGCTGGGGCGCCTCCACGAGGGCACGCGCACGCCCTACATGGCGATCCTCGCCCTGTTCGTGATCGTGGTGGCGCTGATGCTGAGCGGCGACATCACGCAGCTCGCCTCCGCGACCGTGCTGCTGCTGCTGGCCGTGTTCTCCTTGGTGAACCTCGCCCTCCTGGTCCTGCAACGCCGCCCGGACGAGCCGCGCGGCGGCTTCGAGGTGCCTTCCTTCGTCCCCGCCCTCGGCGCCCTCGTCTGCCTCGCCCTGCTGGTGAACCGGGTGGCGACCGGCGACTGGCGCGCGCCGGCGCTGGCGGGCGCGGTGCTGGTCGCCATCGCGGCGCTCTACGCCGTGGTCCGGCCGCGCGACGTGCTGCCGGCGACCTAGGCCGGAACCGCAAGACACGGAACGGGACACGCCGGCGGGCCTCCCCTTCCGCGACGCCGCGACAAGCTTTAGGGTCGCCGGATGAAACACTCGCGCGCACGGCTGGCTCCGACCGGGAGTCCGGAGGCGGATGACCGGCTCGCGCGTCCCGGCGCCGCGTCCGGACAGGCGCCGCCGCTTCGCCGCGCCCACGCCCGATGCTAGGCGGCACGCCGTCGATAGCCGGCCTGGAATGCCCGCGGTGCCGGTCCGCCGATCTCGACGGGCATGGCGGGCGGTTGGAGTGCCGCGACTGCGGCTCGTCCTATCCGGTCCTGGGGCGCGTCCCCGTCATGTTCCGCGACGCGTTGCCGGTCGCCGGCGACGAGCCGGACACGGCGACGATCCACCAGCTCCTGGGCGCGCTCGGCCTCGGCTCGGCGTCCGTGGACGCGCTCCGCGTGCGGCAGATGTTCCGGCGCCAGGCGCGCTTCGGCGACGAGCAACTGCGAGTGGAGAGCGTCCAGCTCCTCGACCGGGTGCGCGGCACCGGGCACAGCATCGGCGGAGCCGGACGCGAAGCAGAGGACGCGCCGCCGGACGCCGACGCGGCGGCGGTGCCGCGCTACCGCTGGACGCTCGACTACGTGCCGCCGGTCCTGCCCCGCGCGGCCGAGACGATGGCCAACCTCCGCTTCCGCAACACGGGTCCGGTCGCCTTCCGCCACCGCCCGCCGAACGAGGTCAAGGTCCACGTGTCCTGGTTCGACGAGTCGGGCGGGCCGGTGGACGCGCCCGATGTCCGCACGCCCCTGCCGATCGACGTCCCGCCCGGACGCGAGATCACGGTGCCGGCGTTCATACCCACCCCCCGCGCGACCGGGCGGATGCAGCTCCGGCTGAGCTTCGTGCAGGAAGGCGTGCGTTTCCTGCACGACGACGCCAAGCGCATCCCGGTGCGGGTCGGGGACGCCCCGGACGGCCCGGCGCTCCCCGCCGGCTGGGTTTGGAACGAAGGCCCGCGGCGGAGCTACGACGAGGACCACCGCCACGCGCAAGAAGCGCTGAAGCGCTGGCTGATGCCGCTGCGGGACAGGCGGCTGCGCATCCTGGAGATCGGCGGCAACGTCCACCCGATGGCCGCCGGCCTGGCGAATGTGGATCTGTACAACCTGGACGTGGACGTGCTCGGCCTCCAGTTGGGCGAGATGGTCCACCGGCGCGACGGCCGGGACGTGGCCTTCCTCTGCGCCGATGCGGAGGACCTTCCCTTCCCGCCCGCCTTCTTCGACGCGGTCGTCATGTTCGCCACGCTGCACCACTTCCCCGACCCGGCGCGGGTGCTCGGCCACGTCGCCACGCGGGTGCGGCCGGGCGGGTTCATCGGCGTGCTCTGCGAGCCGGTGGGCCACATCCACCCCGGCGCGATCAGCCAGGAATTCCTGTCCGAGCTGCGCAAAGGCGTCAACGAGCAGAGCTTCACGGCCTCGGAGTACGACGCGATGTTCCGGCGCGCGCGCTTGCGGGCCGAGGAAGCGTCCATCGACGTGGACAGCCTGAAGGCGCGGCTGGTGCCGCTTTGAACGAGGGCACGCGGCCCGAACTCCAACCGACGGCCGCCGGCCGCGGCGACGATGCCCGTTCCTGGGCAGGCGCGTCCGCGGTTCCTGGACAGTGGCCGCGTCCCGTCCCCGGCTTGCAGGCTTCCGACCTGGTGGTGGAGATGCTGCGGACCGCCCTCGACGACCAAGCGATCGCGCCCTTCCCGCCCGGCGCCTCCGCCGGCGGCGCGATGCCGCCGGGCGCGGCGCCATTGCCGGACGCTGGCCCGGGAAGCCGCCGCGACCTCTCCGCGCCGCTCGACCCCGCCGCCTTGGTGGCCCTGCAAGGCGCGGATTTCGTCCGGCACGCCTACCTGGAGCTGCTGGGCCGCGAACCCGACGAACGCGCGTCCTTCTACACGGCGGCGTTGGTGGACGGGCGGCTGAGCAAGCTGGAGATCCTGGGCCAGGTCCGCTTCAGCGCCGAAGGGAAGGCGGTCGGGCGGCAGGTGCTCGGCCTCAAGCGGCGCGTCCTGCTGAGCCGCGCCTACCGCGTGCCGGTCGTCGGGCGGTTGGTGCGGATCGGCACCGCCGTGGCCGGCCTGCCCGGCTTGTTGCGCCACCTGCAACGGCTCGAACAGGCCTTCGCGGCGACCGCGACGAGGACGGACGGCTTGCTGGCGACCTCCGAAGCGGAACGCCGCGCGCGGGCCGACGCCGAAGCCGAGGCCCGCGCGCGTTTGCAGAAGCTGGAAGGGGCGGTCGCGGGCCTGCCCGACGTCCGCGCCCTCGTCGCCGAAGCGGCCTTCCGGCAGGAGGAGCGCGGCAGCCTGACGGACGACGCGGTGCTGTCGCTGGCGGACCGCCTGGACGCCTTGGAAGCCGCCGCCGCCGAGGCCGCCGCGCGCCCGGACGCCCCCGCGGCGGCCGCCGACCGTTCGCTCGACGACCTTTATCTCGCCTTCGAGAACAGGTTCCGCGGCGCGCGCGGGGAGATCAAGGAACGCCAAGCGGTGTTCCTGCCGCTGCTGGAGGAATGCGGCGCCGGCACCCCGGCCAAGCCGGTCTTGGACGTGGGCTGCGGCCGGGGCGAGTGGCTGGAACTGCTGCGCGACCGCGGCTTGGCGGCGCGCGGCGTGGACCTCAACGCCACCATGGTGGGGCTGTGCCAAGGCCTGGACCTGGACGCGACCGAAGGGGATGCCATTGAGCACCTGCGCGCGGCGCCGACGGGCTCGCTCGGCGCCGTCACCGGCTTCCACGTTATCGAGCACCTGCCGTTCGCGACTTTTGTGCAACTCCTCGACGAGTCGCTGCGCGCCCTGGCCAGCGGCGGCGTGATCGTCTTCGAGACGCCGAACCCGGACAACGTGCTGGTCGGCAGCCGCAACTTCTACCTCGACCCCACCCACCGGAACCCGATGCCGAACGAGATGACCGTGATGATCGCCGAAGCGCGCGGCTTCTCGCGCGCCCACGCTCGGGCGCTGCACCCCGCCGAAGCGTCCTTCGACGCGCAGGACCGGGCTTTGGGCGAGCGGCTGGACGGCCTGTTCTACGGGCCGCGGGATTACGCCCTGGTCGCCTGGAAGCCCTGAGGTGCGCGTCGGGCTGCTCACCGTGCAGGTGCCCTTCGTGCGCGGGGGCGCTGAGATGCTGGCCGAGAGCCTGGCGCGCGAGATCAAGCGCGCCGGGCACGAGGCGGAGATCATCAGCCTGCCTTACAAGTGGTACCCGCCGGCGCGCATCCCCGAGCACATGCTCGCCTGCCGGCTGGTGGGCGTGGAGGACAGCAACGGCGTCCCGATCGACCGGGTGATCGGGCTGAAGTTCCCCGCCTACATGGCGCGCCACCCCAACAAGGTGATGTGGCTGCTGCACCAGCACCGCGGCGCCTACGACCTCTGGGGCACGGAGCTGGGCGACCTGCACAACAGCCCGGACGGCGCCCACGTCCGCGCCGCGATCCAGGAGGCCGACACGCGGCTCATCCCGGAAGCCCGCGCCTGCTACACCATCTCGCGCAAGGTCAGCGACCGGCTCCGGCGCTTCTGCGACCTGCCCTCCACGCCGCTCTACCACCCGCCGCCCGGCGCCGAACAATTGTCGTGCGGGGAGTACGGCGATTACTTCCTGGTGCCGAGCCGCATCAACCGCAGCAAGCGGCAGGACCTCGTGGTGGAGGCTCTCGGCCTGACGCGCCACCCGGTCCGGGCGGTGTTCATGGGCGCGGCCGACGACCACAGGTACGGCGACGCGCTGAAGGCTTCGTCGGGACGCGGCGCGGCGGGAGGGCGCGCCGTCTGGGCCGGCGCCGTGTCCGACGAGAAGCGCGTCCAGCTCTACGCCGACTGCCTGGGCGTCGTCTTCGTCCCCTGGGACGAGGACTACGGCTACGTGACCCTGGAAGCGATGCTGTCGGCCAAGGCCGTCATCACCTGCGCCGATTCCGGCGGGCCGCTGGAGTTCGTCGCCGACCGCGTGAACGGGCTGGTGTGCGAGCCGAGCCCGGCCGCGCTCGCCGAGGCGCTGGACCTGCTCTGGGAGCGGCGCCACGTCGCGCGCGAGTACGGGCAGGCCGGGCGGCAGCGCTACAGCGACATGGGGATCGGCTGGGAGAACACCTTGTCGTGCCTGCTCGGCTGAAGCTCAACGTCTTCTCGCCCCTGCCGCCGCTGCGGTCGGACATCGCCAACCACACCACTTACGTGCTGCGCCCGCTCGGGCGGATGGCCGACGTCACGGTCTGGACGTCGCAGGAGGAGTGGAGCCCGTTGGAGGCGGAGGGCGTCCGGGTGCGCCGCTACCGGCCGGACGCCCCGCCCTGGAGCGAACTCAACGACGCGGCCGCGACCTTCTTCAACATCGGCAACAACACCGGGCTGCACGCCGACATCTTCCGCGTGGCGGGCATCCTGCCCGGCGTGGCGATCCTGCACGACACCGTCTTGCAGCACTTCTTCGCCGGCCTCGCCCTCCACCACGGCTGGAGGTCCGGGTACCTGGCCGCGATGCGCCGGCACCACGGCGCGGCGGGCCTGGAACAGGGCGAACGCCTCCTGGCCGGGGAAGTCGGCGCCGGCGAGTTGGCGGCCCGCTTCCCCCTCACCCTCGCCGCCGCCGAACGCGCCACCGCCGTGGTGTGCCACACCCCCGACGGCGCGCGGGCGCTGGAAGCGCGCACGCGGCTGCCCGTGTACCACCTGGATTTGTCGCTGGACCTCGCCGGGGTGGAGGAGCCGCCCGCGGCCAAGACCCATGAGGGGCCGCGCCGCCTCGTGCTGTTCGGCTTCCTCGGCTTCAACCGGCGGCTGCCCAGCCTGTTGCGCGCCTTGTCGGAGATGCCCGAACGGGACGCGTTCCGCGTGGACGTCTACGGGCAGATGGACGACGAGCAGGAAACGCGGCGCTTCATCGCGTCGTTGGGGATCGCGCACCTGGTCGAGACGCACGGTTTCGTCCCGAAGGCCGAACTGAACAGCGCGATCGCCCGCGCCCACCTCGCGGTGAATCTGCGATATCCCACCATGGGCGAGGCCTCGGGCAGCCAGTTGCGCGTTTGGGCGCACGGGGTGCCGTCCCTGGTGACGCGCACCGGCTGGTACGCGACCTTGCCGGAGGACGCCGTCTTCTTCGTGGACCCGGAGGACGAGATCGAGGGGATCAAGCGCCACTTGGCGCGCCTGCTCGCCCGCCCCGAAGCCTACGCGGCCGCCGGCCGGCGCGGCCGCGGCATCGTCGTGGCGCGGCACTCGCCGCAGCGCTACGCGGAAGGCCTGCTGGAGATCGCCCGCCAAGCCCCGATGCAGCACGGGCGCCGCGTGGCGGTGGACTTGGCGCGCACGAGCAGCCGGGTCCTGGCGTCCATGGTCGGCATGGAAGGATTGCAGCGCGCGGCGCCCGGCGTGGCGCAGGAGATCGCGCTGCTCACGAGCCCGTCGCGCGACGGTTGACCGGCGGCCGAAGCCTCCCGGACCGGCCCTAAGCCTTCTCGAGCCAGAACCCCCCGGAGTGGCCCTCCACCTCGGCGAAGTGGGGGTGCCCGAAAAGCGGCTCCAGCATCTGCCTGGATGCCGGGTCGCTGGACACGAACATGCCCGGGAAGATCACCGCGTCCCCGCCGGCGCCGCCCAGCAGGTAGGCGGCGAGCAGGTACTGCTCGTTGTAGAACCTGTTCGACCAGCCCGCGGGGTAGTCGTCCGGCAGGAAGATGTCGTGGATGCCGTAGGCCACGCCCGCGGGCAGCGCCGGGAGCACTTCGGTGAAGAACACCGTGACGTCGGAGTTCTGGAACGCGCGGTGGCTGTTGTCGATGAAGACCATGTCGCCGGCCGACAGCAGTTCCCGGTAGCGCCCGTCCGGGACGCTCTCGAACGCGTCCCGCACCACCTCGTCGCACAGCCCGTCCACCTCGGCGCGGGGGAACGGGTCTATGGAGACGATCCGCGTCCGCAGCCCGTGGTCCGAGATCGCCCGGCGGACGAACTTGGTCGAATTCCCCGATCCCACCTCCAGGTAGGTGCGGGGGTTCAACGTGCGCGCGAGCGTGTAGAGCAGCATCCCGTCGAGCGCCGGCTGCATGCCGTTGACCCAGCCGGGCGCGGGGTCCTCCAACCCTCCGTTGCGGACCGGGATGCGCCGGAACCACTCCTCGTTCTCCAGCATGGACCGGCAGATCGACGCGAAGCGGGGCCGGGCCGCTTCCAGCAGCGCGCCGATCTTCTCGCCGCCGCGCGTCCCGGCGAAGGGGCGCGGGCGCGGCGAGTAGGGGTACTCGGTGACGATCAGGCGCCCTTCCTGTTCGGCGAGTCGCAGGTCTTCCGGGTCAGTCGTCATGCCGCGCGCCGCTCCGCATCAAATCCAAGCCGGTTGTACGCGCCCGGCGCCGGCCGGAGGCGTTCCGCGCGCGGGCGTGTGACGGAACGCCGCCACGCGCGTTGCACCACCCGACGCGGCACGGCCGCCCCCGGAGCTTGAAGCATGAATTGGTCGTTTCCCATCGGCGTCGTGAAGGGCACGGTGATCCGCATCCACCTCACCTTCCTCCTGTTCCTGGTCTGGATCGGGGTGTCGCACTACGCGCAGGGCGGGCAACGCGCGGCGGTTGAAGGGTTGTTGTTCATCACCCTGCTGTTCGCGTGCGTGCTGCTGCACGAGTTCGGCCACGTCTTTGCCGCCCGGCGCTACGGCGTGCAAACGCCCGACATCACCCTGCTGCCGATCGGCGGCGTCGCGCGCCTGGAACGCATCCCCGAGAAGCCGTCGGAGGAGTTGGTGGTGGCGCTCGCGGGCCCGGCGGTGAACGTCGTGATCGCCGCGCTCCTGTTCCTCGTGCTGGGCGGCCTGCCTTCCATGGACGACGGGACGCAGGTGCAGAACCCCGGCGTCGGGCTGCTGGGGCGCCTCGCCTGGGTGAACATCACCCTGGTGGTGTTCAACCTGATCCCCGCCTTCCCCATGGACGGCGGGCGGGTGCTGCGGGCGCTGCTCGCCTACCGGCTCGGCTACACGCGCGGCACGCGGATCGCGGCGGGCGTCGGGCAGGCGGTGGCCTTCGCGCTGGGGTTGGCGGGCCTGTTCGGCAACCCGCTGCTGATCTTCATCGCGCTGTTCGTCTACATGGGCGCCGCCGCGGAGGCGAGCGCCGCCCAGATGCGCGACGCCGGCCGCGGCATGATCGCCTCCGACGCCGCGGAAACGCGCTTCGAGGGCCTGTCACCCACGGCCACGGTCGAGGACGCGGTGGAGCGACTCCTCCGCACCTCCCAGCACGACTTCCCCGTGGTGGACGGCGCCGGGCGGCTGCGCGGCGTGGTGACGCGCGACGACATGATCCGGGCGCTGCGCGAGCGCGGCCCGGACGCGCCGGTGCTGGAGGTGATGCGCCGCGACGTCCCCGTGCTCCACCACCGCCAGCCGCTCGACGAGGCGATGCGGACGATGCGCGAAGGCGGCCACCCGGCGGTGGGCATCGTGGACACGGAAGGCAAGCTCGTCGGCTTGGTCACGCCCGAGAACGTGGGCGAGCTGATGATGGTGCAGGCCGCCCGCCCGCCGCGCCGGCCGCCGGTGAACCCTTGGGGGCCGGGCCGGGTGCGCGACGTGCCTTCGGCGTGACCCGCCCGGAGCCGGACGCAACCGGGCTCCGCCCCGGTGGTTCTTTGGGCATGATGTACCTCCTAGCCCTCGTCGTCCCGCCCCTGGCGATCCTGCTCTCCGGCCGGGTGTTCCAGGCGGTGTTCAACGCGCTGCTCTGGGTCCTCGGGCTGGTGCTGACGATACTGCCCTTCCTGGTGGGGCTGCCGCTCTGGGGGATGGCCGCGCTCTGGGCGCTGCTGGTCGTCCACAACCGCAAGCAATCGGCGCGCGACCGGCGCCTGGTGGACGACGCCCTGCAACGCGACCGGGCGCAGCGGACCGGCTGAACGGCCGAGCCGACGGCGCCCGCGAGGTCGATGATGGCGAGGTGGTTGTGGACCGCGGGGACCGCGCTGGTCGCGCTCGGGCTGGCCGCGCACTTTTTCGGCTGGGACGCGCTGCTCTGGGTTCCGGTGGCCGTGGTGGAGACGGTCCGGTCGTCCCCCGAAACCTACGGGATCGTTGCGCTCGGCGTGCTGCTGATGGTGCTGGCGCGGCTGGTCGGCGGGCGCCGCCGGGATTGATCCCGCCGGAACGAACCCCCGGCCCCGCGCGCTTCTCCCCCATGGAAACGAGGAAGGCCGGAGCGGGGGCGTCGGGGCGCGCCATCGCGGAACCCGCCGCGCTCCTGCTGCTCGTCGCCGCGCTCGCCGGCTGCGGCGCCCGGCCCGCGCCGCCCACGGTCAGCGGCGCCGAAGTGGAAGAGGCTCGGCGCAGCATCGCGGCCACGCCGCCGCCCACCGCCCAGGCCCGCTCACCGGAAGAGGACACGGCGATGCTCGCGGCCGTCGCCCAGCGCGTGGCCGCGGCGGCGGAGCCGGTCTGCGCCGCCCAATTCGGCCGCGCCTGCAACTTCGTGGTGAGGCTCGACCCGTCGAGCACCGCGCGCGCCGCGGCGCACGGGGCGGGGCAGGTCACGCTCACCGCCGGCATGGTGCGCCTGGTCGAAACGGAGGACGAGTTGGCCGCCGTGGTCGCGCACGAGTTTGGACACCACCTGGCCGGGCACCTCGGCCGCCAGCGGACCCGCAGCGCTGTGGCGGGCACGGCGGCGGCCACGGTGCTCGGGGCGGTGGTGCCCTTCGGCGGCCTCGCCGCCTTGGCGCTCGGCCAGGGCGCCGCCCAACTCGGCGCGAACGCGGCGCGGATCGCCTACTCGAAGGGCGAGGAGCGCGAAGCGGACTACCTCGGTGCCTACCTGGTCGCCCGCGCCGGCTACGACCTGGACCGGGCCGGCAACCTGTGGGCGCGGCTGTCCCGGCCGGACGCGGCGGCGCGGAACGGGGGCGTGGCGGGCCTGCTCGCCACCCACCCGGCGGAGGCCGAGCGCTTGGCCGCGTGGCGGCGCGCAACGGCGGAGATCCGCGGTTCGCCCGACGGCATGCCGCGGCGGCAGGCAGGTTCGTGACGCGGCTGCCTCAGCCCCGCTCCACCCGGCACAGCAGGCACCCCGGCCGCGCCGTGTGGACGTTCACGAAGCGCGTCCGCCCGTCCGCCAAGGCGCGGAACAGCGGCGCTTCCACGGCGGCGCCGTCCACCACTTGGCCGAGGTCGTAGAGGCACAGGTCCTCCGCGTCGTAGGCCCGCACCGAAACCAAGCTCGGCCGGATGATCGGCGCGATCGTGTCCGCCGCCTCGAAGCGCGGACAGGGCTCGGCGTGCAGGAAAATCGGGCTCGGCGTCCAGTAAACGCCGCTCGGGCCGGGCAGGTCGTAGGAGCCGAGCAGGATCAACTCGCCCGCGTCGGCAAGGCGCAAACAGTGCCGGCAGGGCGACCCCGCCGCGCCGGCGGACAACCGGCGCACCGCGTTGCCGCGGTCGTCGAGGCCGGTGGAGCGGAACCGGTCGGCCACCGCGGTCCCGATGGCCACGCAGCGGAAGTCAGGCATCCGGCACCCCCTCATGTCCGGCGCAGCGTGCGCCCGAGCGGGCCCGGCCAACCATCCGCCGGTTGCGGTCGCGCCCCCCCGTCCGCGGTCCGGCCCGGCGGCGGGCCGCGCCCGCTCCGCCGCTAAAAGAGCGCAGCGCCTCGCCTGACCCGCAGCCGCACCGACGGGCGGGGCAGCGACACACCCTCGCGTGATTTTCTACTTCAGGTTTTGTTCTCCGTGTGTTCTAGTAGCCGGTCGGTTCGAGGCAAGGCCCATGACGTCCCGCCGCAACACTCCCCACCGCCGCTACAACTACACCCTGGTCCGCCGCTGGCAGCCGCTCGCCGACGCCGAGTGGGACGCCCTGCTCCCCTTCGTCCTCGTCCAGAACGGCCCCGGCCGACCCCTGCGCGACGCCCGCCGGCGCATGGACGCCATCTTCTGGATCGCCGCCTCCGGCTCGGCTTGGCACACCGTGCCGCCCCGCTTCGGCAAGCCCGACACGATCGGCCGCCATTTCCGCCGCCTGTCGCACGCCGGCCTATGGGAGCGCCTGCTCCGCGCCTTCGCCCTCCCGGACGCGCCCGAGGCCCTGCTCGCCCTGGAGCACTGGATCGTCCGCGCCTGCCGCCGCGCCACCCGCATCCGCGGCCTCCGCATCGTCCTCCTCGCCCGGCGCCTGCTCTTCCGCTCGGCGCTGCGCGCGCCCGCCTGGATGCTGCCCGACCCGGATTTGTCCGAATACGTCCACCGCCGCCTCCGCCCGGTGCTGGAACGCATCCGCGCCGGCGGGCTGCGCGCCGCCGCCCTGCCCCACCCGGACTTCTTCAAAGCTTGCGGCCGCCTCCTCGCCACCGCCGCCGGCCGCCGCCGCATCCCACGCTGCCTGGAGCCGGTGTGATGAGGCCCCGGCCGTGGCCGAAAGCCGGCGAGCGATCAGCGCCGCGACGGAGGCGAGGCGACGCGGAAGCGGAGCCGGCCGTCAGCCCGCTCCGCGGCCAGCTCCGCCCGCGCCGTCACAACCAAAGCACCTTGCGCCGCAGTTCCGCGTCCTCGCGCAAGGAGCGCGACGGCCCGCTCCACACCACCGCGCCCCGCTCCAGCGCCACCGTGCTGTCCGAAAGCGCGAGCGCGAGGTCCAGGTGGTGGTCCACGATCACGATGGAGACCTCCTGCCGCAGCCGGTCGAAGGCCTCGAACAGCTCCTCCGTCACCGCGGGGGAGAGCCCCTCGAACGGCTCGTCCAGCAGCAGCAGCCGCGTGTCGCCGGACAAGGCGCGCGCCACCGCCACCATCTGCTGCTCGCCGCCCGAAAGATTGTCGGCCGCGGTGGTCCAGCGCTGCTTGAGGCGCGGGAAGAACTCCAGCACCCGCTCCTCCTCCCAGTGCCGCCCGGCGCCGGTGATGCGCTTGAGCCGGCCGAGGGCCAGGTTCTCCGCCACGGTCATGCCCGCGAAGAGGGAGCGGCCTTGCGGCACGTAGCCCACGCCGCGCCGCGCGGCCGCGTCCGACGGCAGGCCGGAGATGACCTCCCCCGCCAGCGCGATCCGGCCCGAGGCGGGCGGCGCGATGCCGATGATCGTCTTGAGCAGGGTGGACTTGCCCGCCCCGTTGCGGCCGAGCAGCGCCACGATCTCCCCTTCCCGCGCGGTGAGGGAGATGCCGTTCAGGATGTGGCTCTTGCCGTAGAAGGTGTGGACGTCCTCGATGAGCAGCAGCGGCGTGTCGCCGTGCGCGGCGGAGGGGCGCGGCTTGGCCGCGACGGCCGTGGCGCCGGAGCCCAGATAGACGGCCTGCACCTTCTCGTCCGTCCGCGCGTCCTCCACCGTGCCGTCCACCAGCACCTCGCCGTCCGCCATCACCGTCACCCGGTCGGCCAAGCGGAACACGCGGTCGATGTCGTGCTCCACCAGCAGCACCGGGATGTCGGCCGAGAGCGTCTTCACGAGGTTCCCCACCCGCTCCCGCTCCGCCGCCGCGAGGCCCGCGAGCGGCTCGTCCAGCAGCAGCACGCGCGGCCGCGTGGCGAGCGCCAGCCCCATGTCGAGCAATCGCTGCCCGCCGTAGGACAAGGACGCGGCTTCCGCCCGCTCTACCCCCGCGAGGCCCGTCCACCGCAGCAACTCCGCCGTGTCGGCGTTCACCTCCGGGATGGCGCGGGCGTCTCGGAACGGGTGGAAGCGTGCCGGGTGCCGCGCCTGCACCGCCAACCGGATGTTCTCTTCGACCGACAGCCCCCCGAACAGGTTGGTGATCTGGAAGGACCGCCCGAGCCCCGCCTCTGTCACCGCGTGCGGCTCCAACCCCGCGATCGAACGGCCGTCCAAGGTGATCCGCCCCGCGTCCGGCTCGAACATGCCCGAGATCAGGTTGAACGCCGTGGTCTTGCCGGCGCCGTTCGGGCCGATCAGCGCGTGCAGGCTGCGGTCGGAAACCCTGATGTCCGCCCCGCGCACCGCCCGGATGCCGCCGAAGGACTTGCTGAGGCCCTCCGCCGCCAGCACCGGCCCTTCCCCGGCCGTGTCCGGCGGACGGCGGATGAAGCGCTCAGGCACCCGCCCGCTCTCGCCCGCGCGGCGCGCGGACATGGCGGCGGCCTCCTCGCTCTTCTTGCGGAATGGAGCCAGCAACCGCCCTGCCACGCCGACCAGGCCGGTAGGCGAGAAGATGATGAAGCCCACGAAGAGCAGGCCGAACACCAGCAGCCAGTTCTCCGTCCACATGGACAGGAACTCGCGGAACAGCACGTAGAACAGCGCGCCGAGCGCCGGACCGAGGAAGCTCCGCATCCCGCCGATCACCACCATCGCCAGCAGCTCGCCGGAGAAGGCG
>CADCTL010000153.1 GCA_902805625.1 uncultured Acetobacteraceae bacterium | reverse complement strand
TGGAACCCTGGGCGCAAAAATGGCGCTCCGACGCCGTGACTTCTATCAGGACCAGGGTGCGCGGCTCTCCATCTTGGCCGGGGTGCCAACTCCGAGGCCGGATACGTTAGCGCAGACTGCTCCAGCCAGGTCGCACAAGCCGCTTGCAGACGGGGCGGGCCATACGTTTTTGCGCGTCAAGTCGAGGCGGTCGAGGGCGCGCCACATCGCGGCGTGGCTGACGACGGCGCCGTGCGCCGCCGCCAACCAAGCGCGCAGCTCGCTCACCGTCGCGCTCGGCCGCGACGCCACCTCGGCGCGGATGGCTTCGGCGTGGGGCGCGAGCCGGGGCGGGACGTGGTTGCGCTGCGGCCCCGGCGTGGCTTCGCCCGTCTCGCGCAGCCGCTGCCGCGCCTTGACCACGTAGGACACGCTCACCCCGAAGCGCGCCGCCACCGCCCGCGCCGGGCGCCCCGCGTCCGCCAGCACCCGGTCGCGCAGGTCCTGCCCGAGCGCCTGTCCCCGCCGCCACGCCATCGTCCGCCTCCGGTCCGCACCGGAGACCCAGGAATCACATCGGCGCCCCGCGCCGGAAATCACGATCCGATTCCAGCCAGCAGGACTTCGCTCTAGGTCTTGATGCCGAGCCGCGCCAAGCGGTGCGCGGCCTCGGCGTTGACCGCGTGCTCGGGCAGGCGCCCCGCCGCGAGCGCCCGCACCTGGCGCACCGTGTCCATGGCTTGGTGCAGGGTCGCCGGTGGCGTGAGGCCGCCGACGTGGGGCGTGGCGACCACGCGCGGGTGCGCGGCCAATTCGGGCGTGGGCATCTGGTCCGGCGCGCGGCCGACGTCGAGCGCGGCGCCGGCGAGGTGCCCGGAGTCGAGCGCCGCGCGCAGCGCCGCCTCGTCCACCAAGCCGCCCCGCCCCGGGTTGAGGAAGAAGGCGCCGCGCTTCATGCGGGCGAAGGCGGCGGCGTCCATCAGGTTCTCGGTCTCCTCCGTCGCCACGGCGAGGCAGACGACGAAATCGGCTTGGGACAGCAGCTCTTCCTGCTCCACCTGGGCGATGCGCGGGTCCTCGGCGCGGGCGCGCGGGTCGGACACGAGCACGCGCATGTTCAGCGCCAGCGCCATCTCCGCAAGGCGCCTGCCGATGGCGCCGTAGCCGATGACGCCGAGCGTCGAGCCTTGGAGCTGGCGGCCGGCCTTCACCTCCGGCGCTTCGCCGCGGTGGTAGCGCTCCGTCGCGGCGGAGATGCCGCGGCCGAGGTCCACCATCATGCCGAGGACCAGTTCCGCCACGGTGGGGATGAAGCCGGGCGTGGCGCGCGTCACCAGCACGCCCTGCGCGCTGGCGGCCCCGACGTCCACGTCGCGGATGTCCACGGCGCAGCGCAGGAAGGCCACGAGGTCGGGCGCGTTCTCGAACACGGCGGCCGGGCCGTGCGACAGGCGGTAGGACACGATGGCGTCGCAGCCCGCCGCCGCTTCCGCCAGCTCGCGGCCGGACAGGTTGCGGTCGGTCTCGTTCAGCCGCACCTCCGCCGCTTCGCGCAGCGCGGCGAGCGCTTCGTCGCCGTAGTAGTTCGCCCGCGCGTCCGGCGCGTGGGTCAGGTAGACGCGGATGCGGCGCCCGGTCATGGGAGCATCTTCCCCGGGTTCATCAAGCCTTGCGGGTCTATCGCCGCCTTCACGGCGCGCATCACGTCGAGCGCCACCGGGTCCTTGTGCGTCGCCATGGCGTGGCGCTTCGACTGGCCGATTCCGTGCTCGGCGGAGAAGCTGCCGCCCAGGTCCACCGCGACGGCGTTGACCACCGCTTCCGCGCCCGACGCGCGCGCCACCCATTCCTCGCGGGCCGTGCCCTCGGGCGCCAGCAGGCCGAGGTGGATGTTGCCGTCGCCGGCATGGCCGACCGCGAGCATCCGCCCTTCCGGCCAACGCGCGGCCAGCTCCGCCTCCACCCGCGCCAGGAAGGCCGGCACCGCGGACACGGGCACGCAGGTGTCGGTGGAGATGGCCGGACCTTCACGGCGCACGCAGTCCGGGTAGTCCTCGCGGATGCGCCAGAAGGCGGCGCGGTGCTCCTCGTTCTCGGCCAGCACGGCGTTCGTGCATTCGCCGTCCTCCATGGCGGCGGCGAGCGTGTCTTCCAGCATCTCGCGCAGCGGCACGGCGGGGTGCGCGGCGGCGATCTCCACCATCACGTACCAGGGGCTTTCGAGCGCCATGGGCATCCGGGTGCGCTGGCCGTTGCGGTCCACGATCTCCATGCAGCGGCGGAGGATCAGCTCGAAGGCGATCACCTCGGCGCCGCTCCCGAGCACGCGGGACAACAGCGAGAGCGCCGCGTCCGGCGAGGGCACGGCGGCGAAGGCCGTTTCCACACGCTTCAGCGCCGGCACCAGCCTGAGCGCCGCGGCGGTGATGACGCCGAGCGTGCCCTCCCCGCCCAGGAACAGGTGGCGCAGCGCGTAGCCGCTGTTGTCCTTGCGGACGCGGCGGAGGTCGTTCAGCACGCGGCCGTCCGGCAGCACCACCTCCAGCCCGAGCACCAGGTCGCGCGCGTTGCCCCAGCGGATGGTGCGGATGCCCCCCGCGTTGGTGGACAGCGCGCCGCCCACCTGCGCCGAGCCTTGCGCGCCCCAGGAGAGCGGGAACAGCCGGTCCACGGCGGCGGCCGCTTCCTGCACCTGCTGCACCACGCAGCCGGCCTCGGCCACCAGGGAGAAGTCGCGCGCGTCCACGTCGCGGATGCGGTTCAGCCGCTCCAGGCTGAGCACGGCGGCGGGCGGGCCGTTCTCCGGCACCACGGCGCCGCCGCACAGCCCGGTGCGCCCGCCGGCCGGCACCACGGCCACGCCCTCCGCCGCGCAGGCGCGCACGGCGGCCGAAACCTCTTCCACCGTGCCGGGCCGCAGCACCGCGAGCGGCACGCCGCGGTAGGCGCCGCGCCAGTCGATGGCGTAGGGCGCGACGTCAGGCGGGTCGCGCAGCACGTTCCGGGCGCCGATCGCGTCGGCCAAGGCTTGGAGGTGGGTCATGGCAGGGCAGTGTCCGCCCGGCGCGGCGCCCGTTCAAGCCTGGGCGCGGCGCTACACGATCCGCAGTAGGGTGCCGTCGCGGCGGATCGCTTGGTGGAAGATCGCGGCGCCGACGTGCAGGACCAGCAGCGCGGCGATGGAGACGCCGAGGGCGTTGTGCGCCGCCTGCACCGCTTCGGCCAAGGGCACGTTCTTCTCCATGACCTTCGGCAGGTCGATGAAGCCGAGATAGGCGGTCTGGTCCTGGAGCGGGAAGCCCCAGGCATTGGTGGCGACGAAGCCCAGGACCGGCTGGACAATCAGCGCCGCGTAGAGCAGCCAGTGGTTCGCGCGGGCCGCTAGGCGCATCGGCGCCGGGATGTGCTCCGGCAGGGGCGGCGGCGGGTGCGTCAACCGCCACGCGAGGCGGGCCACGGCGACGAGCAGGATGGTCAGCCCGGCCGACTCGTGGATGGCGTAGAAGGCCATCTTGTCGCTGTCCTTGATGTGCCCGATGACGAAGCCCACCGGCAACGCCACCGCCATCAGCCCGACCGTGACCCAGTGGAACCACTTGGACACGCTGTTGTAGGACTCCGCCGCCATCGCTCCGCCCTCCCCGTCCCCGGCCAGCATGGCACGGCCGGTGCCGCTCCCCGACGGCGCGGTCGCCGTCCACGCCGATTGGAGTCTGGACGCGCGGAAGCGCTGGATGACGGCCGCGCGCCTTTCCGCGGGCGCTTGGCTGGCGGAGGCGCCGGTGCCGGTCGGGGACGTGGCGGCCCTGCTGCCGGGGCTGCTGGCGGCGGGCGGGCCGGTGGCGCTCGGCCTCGACCTGCCGCTCGGCCTGCCGCGGGACTACGCGCGGCACCTCGCCGAGCCGGACTTCCCGGCCTTCCTGCGCGGGTTGGCGGCGCGCCCGGACTTCTTCGCGGTGAGCGCGACCCTGGAAACGGTGGGGCGCGACCGCCCTTTCTACCCCGCGCGCGGCCTGCGCGGCATGACGCGGGCGGCGCACGCCGCGGCGCTCGGAATGGACGGGCCGCTCGGCCTGTCGCGCCTTTGCGACCGCGCTACGGCGGAGCGCCCGGCCGGCGCGCCGCTGTTCTGGACGCTTGGCGCCAACCAATCGGGCAAGGCGGCCATCGCGGCGTGGCGGGACTGGCTGTTGCCGGCGTTGGCCGCCGGCCTGCCCGTGGCGTTTTGGCCTTTCGAGGGCGGGCTGCACGCGTTGTTGGCGCCGGGCCGGGCGGCGCTGGCCGAGGTGTATCCGGCGGAGGCGCTGCGGCAGTGCGGGCTGCGCCTCGGCGGCAGCAAGCGGGCGCAGGCGCCGCGGCGCGCCCTGGCGGGCGCGTTGCGCGCGGTGATGGAAGCGCGGCGGGTCCTCCCGTGCCCCGCGCTGGCGGCGGCCGTCACGGACGGGTTCGGCGCCGATGCGGCGGGCGAGGATCGGTTCGACTCGGTGGTGGGCCTGCTCGGCCTGGTCGGCGTGCTGGACGGCACGCGGCCGGATTTCGTGCCGGACGATCCTTGGGTGCGGGCGTGGGAGGGATGGGTGCTTGGGCAAACAGCGCTGCCGCGCTGAAGCTTCGGTGCGGCGTTGAGCCGATCGCCGGCAGCGGTCGCAGCTACACCGACCAAGCCGGACTGGGCGACTTCCTGCCAGAACAGCTCAGCCTCGGCGCGGCGGGGACGAGCGGCCACAGCGCGGTGGGCGGCTGACAGTGCCGGCGGCGGGCGATCGCCGCCTGCGTCGGTCCATCCAACTGAACAACCGCGGCGGTTGACGGTGGGGTCGGGCCGTCGCTCGACGGGGCGGCGCTTCCGGCGCCGTCCAGAGATGAACACGTCATTGGCAACGGCGCGGGGCGGTTTTCGCCTCGCTATGGCTCGGCGTCCGCCTTTACGTTCTGAGCCGTATGACACCCCCTTGAAGCCGCGCTGAGGCGGGCCGACCACCGGTCGGCTTCGCACATCAAACACCCTCTCCGCATTCGGGAGAGGCTCGGCCGTTTGCGCGCTCGGCGCGTCTTGCTTTGGGTGGTCCTGAACATTGCGAATCCGCCTTCCGGGCGCCCGCTCGCCGAGCTGGGTGCTGGCCGAGAGCGTGGCCTCCGCCGTCTTCTCCTTGTTGTCCATGCTGGCGATCGGCCGGGTGATCGGGCCGGATGCCACCGGGCTCGGGACCATCGCCATCGCCGCCTTCCTGTCTGTGGAAGTGTTCGGCGCCGTGCTTTTCCCGGACGCGCTCGTGCAATTGCCGGGCGCGGCGCGGCGGCATTCGGACAGCGCGGTCACGGCCTCGGTGCTGGTCGGGGCCGTGCTGGGCCTCTGCTTGGCCGCCGCGGCGCCGCTGCTCGCCGCCGGCGCGGACGCCCCCGAGGCGCTGTGGCTGGTCCTGGCCTTGGCGCCGCTCGTGCCGGTTTCGGCCTTTTCGGGCACCGTGTCGGGGCTGCTGTTGCGGGAACAGCGGTTCCGCCTGCTGTCGTTTCGCCTCCTCCTGGGGCAGCCCTTGGCCTTGGGCACCGGCCTCGTCCTGGCCAGCCGCGGGCACGGGGCTTGGGCCATGGTCGGGAGCCAAGCGGTGGCGACGGCGGTGGCGTTCCTCCTGATGGCCTGGGGCGCCCGGTCCTCCGCCCCGCGGTTCCGGCTCGATTTCGGCGCGCTGCGCGAGCTTTGGCCCGTTGCCGGGCCGCAGATGGCCGGGGTGGCGGTGCACATCGGACGTTACCGCATCTTCCTGCTCGCGCTCGGGTTGGTGGTGCCCCAGGCGCTCTTGGCCGTGTCCCACTTCGCGTTCCGCTTGCTCGACGCGGCGCTCGCCGTGGTGTGGCAGTCCGCCGGACGCTTGGCGATGCCGCGGCTCTGCGCCCTCCAGCACGACAGGGAGGCGATGGCCGAGGTCTACGGCGACGTCGCGCGGTTGCAGGCGCTGCTCGGGTTGCCGATCTGCGCCGGCATCGCGCTGGTCGCGCCCGACATGGTGGCCGTGCTGCTCGGGCCGGCCTGGGCGGGCACGGCCGAAGCCACGCGGGTCGTCGCGCTCGCGGCCATGGCCACGCTGCTGCACGGAGACCAGAGCAGCCTGTTCGTCGCCGTCGGCAAGGCGCGGCGCAACCTCCACGTGGCCGTCGCTGCCCTCCTCATCCCGCTGGCGGCGCTCGGGCTGTTGCGGCCGGAAACGCCGCTGGAAGCGGCTTTCGCTTGGTCGGCGCAGTGCTTGGTGATGCCGCCCGTGCTGGCCTGGATCGTCCTTCGTGAGGTGCGGCGGTCGGCCGGTTGGCTCGCGTGGAGGGTCGTGCCCGCGGTGGTCGCCACGGCGGCCATGGCGCTCGTTGTTCTGGCGTTGCAGAGCGCCTTGGAGATGCCGCCCCTCGCGCGTCTCCTGGCCACCGCCTCCGCGGGAGCGGCGGTCTACGCGGTCGTGGCGTGGGTGGCCCTCGGCCGCCGTTTGCCCCGCGTGCTGCTGACCGCCGCGGCTCCGGCGCCGAACCAGCCGGGGATGGAACGCGCGGCCTCGGCGGTGCCCTCTCGTTTTCCACCGGGTCCGGGCCCGACGAAGCAGGTTCCGAACACCTGCTGACCGGCTCCGACGCGTGCTGCCGAGGTTGGGGAGCTGGGTCGGCGTCCTGCCTTACTTTCCCGGCGCCTTACCTCCTTACTTCCTTACCATCTTACTTTCCGCCCTTGCCGCTGCGTGTTCCCGGGGTCGGACCACGGCAGGGCCACGTCGCCGGAGTCGCGGATCGAGCAGTTTACGAAGACGATAATCCTACGATGCGTCCGCCGTGGCAAGCTTCAGCGCGGACCGGGTCTCGGCGTCCGGCAGCGGAGTCAGCCCCGCCGGTGCAGGCCCGCCGCTTCGGCCGCCTGCGCCGCGAGCGCCACCAGGAGGGAGAGCGTGGGCGTCGGCACCCCTCGTTCCCGGGCCAGGCGCAGCGGCACGGTGAAGAGGGCGTCGATCTCCATCGGCCGACCGAGTTCCAGGTCCTGGAGGATGGAAGGCTTGTGCGGGATCTGCGCCGACAGCGAGATCCGCTCCTGCGCCGTGGAGGACACCCTCCGGCCCATGGCGGCGGCGACCGCCAGCCCTTCCTCCACCGCCTTGAGCGCCGCGTCGTTCAGGACGGGATCGTTGAAGGTGTCGCGCATGTTCCGCCGCGTGAGCAGGCAGAGCGGGCCGTTGGCCAGGTTGTTGAGCAGCTTGCCCCAGACCTCGCTGCGGATGTCCGGGCTGACGCTGCACGGGAGGCCGCCCGCCTTGAAGGCGCTGGCCAGCGCGACGGCGCGGGGGCTGCGCTCGCCGTCCGGCTCGCCCAGGATCAGCTTCGTGGTGCGGCTGGAGACTTCGACCACGCCCGGCGACGGCACCGAGCAAGCGGCGTAGACCACCCCGCCCACCGTCCGCTCCACGCCGACGGCGCGGCGGATGGCGTCGCCCGGGTCCACCTCCGGCAGGCGCGCGCCCTCCCACTCGCCGCCGTGGCGGTCGAAGTACCACCAGGGGATGCCGTTGGTGACGAAGGCGACGGCCGTGTCGGGGCCGAGGAGCGGACCTATGCCGTCCGCCACGCTGGAAAGGGCCGGGACCTTGGTGCAGACCACGACCGCGTCCTGCGGGCCGAGGTCGGCGGGCCGGTCGGAGGCGGCCGGGCGGCTGTGCAGCACGCCTTCCGGGGTGTGGACCGTCAGCCCTTCCGCGCGGATGGCCGACAGGTGCGGCCCGCGCGCGACCACGGACAGCTCGGCCCCGCCCTTCGCCAGCCGCCCGGCGAGGTAGCCGCCGATGGCGCCGGCGCCGTAGACGCAAATCTTCAAGCAGCGCTCTCCCGCAGGTGGACGGCCATGGCCGCGCCGGCCGCGACCAGCTTCTCGACGAGGCGAGCGCCGTGCTCGGCGCTGCCACCGCCCGGATCGGCGGCGGCGATGCCGCCGGGCGCGACCTCCTCCACCTCCGTTGGCACGGCGAACTCGGCCCCGCCGCAGCGCACGGAACCGAAGCCGGTGACGGGCAGTCCGAGGACGGACGGCGCCTGCGTGCGCGGCCGGACGCGTTCGGGGCGGCAGAGGTCCGGGCGCAGGTGCAGCGCCACCGACCACACGGGGTCGCCGCCGTGGCCGAGGCTCCGGGCCCCGCCGCCGAGTTCGGCGTGGAAGGCTCCGGCGGCGCGCCAGAGGTGCAGCGCGGGCACCACGATGCCGCGGCGGCGGCGCAGAGTCCGCGCCGCCGCTTCCACGGCGGGGATGGAGCCGCCGTGTCCGTTGACGACGAGGATGCGTCGCGCGCCGTTGCGGAGCAGGGCTTCCGCCGTTTCCTCCACGATGCCCTGGAGCAGCGGCACGGACAGCGAAACGCCGCCGGGCACGCCGCCGAAGAAGTCCTCCCCACCGAAGGGGACGGGCGGCAGCACCAGCGTGTCGGCCCCCTGCCCCGCCGCGCGCTCCGCGATGCGGGCGCAGATCGCCTCCGCCAGCAGGTAGTCGCCCATGGGCGCGTGCGGGCCGTGCGTTTCCAGGCTGCCCATCGGCAGGATCGCGCAGGCGCCGGTGGCGAGCCGTTCCGCCGCTTCGGGCGCCGTCAGCTCGGCGATCCGGTGGCTCAAGCGAGCATCTCCAGCGCGACGCGGGAGAGTGCCTGCACGCCGAGGCTTATGCAGCGCTCGTCCGGCTGGTAGCCGGCGTTGTGCAGGCGATCGTCGCGCCCCGGCGCGCCGCTGCCGATGCGGAGTTGGAAGCCCGGCACGCGCTCCGCGAATTCGGAGAAGTCTTCCGCGCCCATGCTCGGTGCGCCCTCGTCCACCACGTCGCCGAACTGGGCGCGCACGGCGGCGATCGCGGGGTCGAGCACGCGGTCGCTGTTGACCAGCGGCGGGACGCCGCGGCGGTAGGACAGGTCGCAGCGGACGCGGTGCATCGCTTCCAGGCCGGTCGCCAATCGGCGGAGCGACGCTTCGGCCGTGTCGCGCGCCTGCGGGTGGAGGGTGCGGACGGTGCCGCGCAGCTCCACGCTTTCCGGGATGATGTTGGGCGCGGTTCCGCCCTGGAACATGCCGATCGTCACCACGGCCGGGTGCAGCGGGTCGATCTCGCGGCTCACCACCGTTTGCGCCTGGGACACGAAGGCGGCGCCGGCGACGATCGGGTCTATCGCGTCGTCCGGGTGCGCGGCGTGGCCGGAGCGCCCTTGCACGGTGAGGTCGAAGCGGTCGGCGGCGGCCAGAGTCGCGCCGCGGCAGTAGCCGAAGCGGCCCACGGGCATGTCCGGCATGTTGTGGAAGCCGAGGGCCAGGTCCAAGCCTTCCGCCGCGCCGTCGGCGATCATGGCGGCGGCGCCGGAAAGCGTTTCCTCCGCCGGCTGGAACACCAGCACCACGCGGCCGGCGAGCAGCGGCGCGGCGTCCCGCAACACCTCGGCCACGCCGAGCAGGGTCGCGGTGTGGATGTCGTGGCCGCAGGCGTGCATCTTGCCGTCCGCTTCGCTGGCGAAGGGCAGGCCGGTCCGCTCGTGGATGGGCAGCGCGTCCATGTCGGCGCGGATGGCGAGCGTGGGGCCGGACCTGCCGCCCTCGATGGTGCCGAGCACGCCCGTGCCGCCCACCCCGGTGCGGTGGGGGATGCCGAGGCGCGCGAGTTCTGCCGCCACGATCCCCGCGGTGCGCGTCTCCTCGAAGGCCAGTTCGGGGTGCGCGTGTATGTCGCGCCGCAGCGAAACCAGTCGGGGTTGCAGCGCCGCGGCCGCGTCCCTGATGCGCCCGGCAGGGTCGTTCGCCAGGGGGTGGCCGGACCGTGTTGCCATCTTCGCCCTCCCGCACACGTCGCCGCGGAGGATCACGGCCGCGCCTGTGACTGGCAAGCGCCCCCGGCTTGCTAGGCGTCGATTCCCCGTGCCATATGCCGACAGACCCGAAAAACGGGGAGGGAGATGTCCGGGGGCTCGTCGCGCCGCGCCATTGTACTGGCGCCCGTGGCCATTGTCGCTCGATCGGCCGTTGCACGGCGATCGGCCGTGGCTGCGTGCGCCTCTGTCATCGGTGCGCGGGGAGCTCCGGCGGTCGCGGCGACGTGGCCCGTGCAGCCTGTCCGCCTCGTTGTGCCCTTCGCGCCCGGCGGCACCACCGACCTCGTGGCGCGCTTGGTCGCGCAAGGTTTGGGGGAGCGGCTGGGACAGCCCCTCGTCATCGAGAACCGCCCCGGCGCCGGCGCCACGCTCGGCAGCGGCACCGTGGCCGCGGCGACGCCTGACGGCCACACGCTGGTCCTGTCCAACGTGGCGAGCCACGCGATCGCGCCGGCGCTCTACGGCAACCTGCGCTACGACCCGCTCAGGGACTTCGCGCACATCGGGCTCATCACGGCGAACCCTTCGGCCTTCGTCGCCAACCCGGCCTTCGCCGCGCGAGGCTTGCCGGACGTGGTGCGGCTGGCGGGCGAAGGGACGCGCGGGCTCGACGTCGCTTCCTCCGGCTCCGGCTCGTCCAACCACCTGCTGATCGTGCAATTCGCGCAGGCGACGGCGGCGCGGCTCAACCACGTGCCCTACCGCGGCGCGGGCCCCGCCATGACGGACGTGATCGCCGGCGTGGTGCCCTTGATGTCGGACAGCCTGCCTTCCGCCGCCGGCCACATCCGCGCCGGGTCGGTGCGCGCGCTGGGCGTGTCCGCGGCCGAGCGGCACCCCGCCTTCCCGGCGGTGCCGACCTTCCGCGAACAGGGCGTGGACCTCGTCAGCACCTCCTGGTTCGGCCTTTCGGCGCCGGCCGGGACGCCGGGGCCGGTGGTCGCCCGGCTGAGCCGCGAGTTGAACGCCGTGCTGGCGGCGCCCGCCGCGCGGGACCGCCTCGCCGAGGTCGGCGGGCAGGCGGGCGCGCTTTCGCCGGAGGGGTACACGGCCTTCATCCGCTCCGAGTTGGCGCGTTGGGAGCCGCTGGTGCGCGCTTCCGGCGCGACCGTCGAATGACCGCCGCCGCCGCGCACGACGCCACCCCCGCTGCGCGCCCCCCGGCGGACCGGGCGCGCAACGCGACTAAGCCGAGAGGGATCCCTGCATGAAAATCAACGAGAAGGACGTCGCCTCGGGCCTGTTCTTCGTCCTGGTCGCGCTCGCCGGTCTATTGATCAACGGCGGCTTCTTCGGCCTCG
Source organism: uncultured Acetobacteraceae bacterium (assembly GCA_902805625.1). GTDB lineage: Bacteria > Pseudomonadota > Alphaproteobacteria > Acetobacterales > Acetobacteraceae > Craurococcus. The sequence continues at coordinate 1,886 of CADCTL010000153.1, read as the reverse complement.
GATGGGAGCAGCACTCGCTCGGCACGCCGCGGCGCATGGGGCCGGGCTACATGCCCATGCTGGTCCTTTGGGGCCTGTTCGGGCTGGGCGCGCTGACTCTGGTCATCGGCCTCTTCGAAGGGCCGGACCCGCTGCAACGGTGGACGGGGGTCGAGAGCGGAGTCCTGGCGCTGGCCGTCGCGGTCGGCTTGGCGGTGGGGTATGTCGCGCCCTCGCTCAACCCGGCCTTCGCCAGCGGCTACACCGGCCTCGGCCTCGGCATGTTGGCGGGCTTCGCGCTGCTCTGCCTGTCCGTGGGCTGGCGGCTCATGGGGTGCATCTGCGCCGCGATGTGCGCCTTCTGCCTGCTGCTGGAGAGCGGCGGCCTCATGCTCGCGCTCGTCGCCACGATCTTCATCTGCGCGGCAGCCGAGCCGGAGCATCGGGCGCGGCCGGTGGGCGTGCTGGGCCTCACGGTGTTCCTGCTGGCCCTGTGCTGGTGGGTGTTCATCAAGCAGCTCGACATCCGTGTGAACGTGTGGCCGCAATTCTGACCAGAAGGGCCCCTTCGGGCGCAGCACAAGGGACCTGACGGACCATGGAAACATCCTTCATCGACAACCTGGCGCTCGGCTTCAGCGTCGCGTTGAGCTTCCAGAACCTGCTCTTCGCGCTGCTGGGCGCGATGATCGGCACCGCCATCGGCGTGCTGCCGGGCATCGGGCCGGTGGCCACCATCTCGCTGCTGCTGCCGATCACCTTCGGCCAGCCGGCGACCACGGCCATCATCATGCTGGCGGGCATCTACTACGGCGCGCAGTACGGCGGATCGACCACGGCCATCCTGCTCAACCTGCCGGGTGAGATCTCCTCGGTCGTCACCACGCTCGAAGGCTACAAGATGGCGCGCAACGGGCGCGCCGGCGCCGCGCTCGCCACCGCGGCGCTCGCGTCCTTCTTCGCCGGCTCGGTCGCCACCGTCCTCGTCGCCGCGTCCGGGCCGCTGCTGACGCAGGTGGCGCTGTCCTTCGGCCCGGCCGACTACTTCTCGTTGATGCTGCTAGGCTTGATCATATCGGCGGTCTTGGCCCAGGGCTCCGTGCTGAAGTCGGTTGGGATGGTGGTGCTCGGCGTGGCGCTCGGCCTGGTCGGCACCGACGTGCAGACGGGCCAGCAGCGCTTCACCTTCGGCATCCCCGAGCTGTCCGACGGCATCAGCTTCGTGGCGTTGGCCATGGGCGTGTTCGGCATCGCCGAAATCATCCTCAACCTGGAGCGGCCGGAGGCGCGCGAGGTCCTCAAGACCAAGGTGGAAGGCCTGTTCCTGACCAAGGACGAGTGGAAGCGCGCGACGCCCTCCGTGCTGCGCGGGACCGTGCTGGGCTCCGCGCTCGGCATCCTGCCCGGCGGCGGCGCGTCGCTGGCCGCCTTCGGCGCCTACATGATGGAGCGCAAGGTTTCCAAGGGCCGGAACCTGTTCGGCACCGGGGCCATCGAGGGCGTGGCGGGGCCGGAGGCGGCCAACAACGCCGCGGCGCAGACCTCCTTCATCCCGCTGCTCACGCTCGGCATCCCGGCCAACGCGGTGATGGCGCTGATGGTGGGCGCGCTCATCATCCAGGGCATCCAGCCGGGGCCGCGCATGGTGGAGGCGCAGCCCGACCTGTTCTGGGGCCTGATCGCCTCCATGTGGATCGGCAACCTGATGCTGCTGGTCATCAACCTGCCGCTGATCGGCATGTGGGTGAAGCTGCTGCAGGTGCCCTACAAATTCCTCTACCCCGCGATCCTGGTGTTCTGCTGCATCGGCGCCTACAGCGTGAACAACAACGTCTTCGACGTGTACTCGACGGCGATGTTCGCGGTGGCGGGCTACATGTTCAACAAGCTGAAGATGGAGCCGGCGC
>CADCTL010000152.1 GCA_902805625.1 uncultured Acetobacteraceae bacterium | reverse complement strand
GTAACACCGTCTAGCACTACCTGGGCAGTTTGAAGTCAGGTGGTGGCCTGAACCTGCGTCGGCAGTGCGGGCATCGGACCGGCGCGAGGAGATCTGCGAACAGGCGCGCCGTGATGGCGCGGCGCACCGCGGGCAGGCTCGGTGATGGTGGCGGTCCCGGAACGCGGCGCGGCATTTTCCCCCGACCTCGTCCGACGGCGATGCTCGGCGAGGCGGAGGTGCTGCAGGTAGGCGAAGGCGATGCAGGCCATCAGCGCGTGCCGGTGCAGGCCGGTCCAAGAGCGCCCTTCGAAGTGCCCGAGGCCCAGTTCCTGCTTGAGCTGCTGGTGCGCCTGCTCGCAGACCCAGCGCGCCTTGATCGCGCCGGCCAGGGCGCGCAGCGAGGTCCGGGGCGGCAGATTGCTGAGGTGGTACTCGCGCTCGCCGCTCGCGCGCCACTCGCCCACCAGCCAGACCTCGGCGCCCGGCAGGTGGCGGTTGTTGGCCCAGGTCGCGCCATCACCGATCCTGACGCGGGTCGCCGCGAACCGCGCCACGAGCGGCCCTTTGGTGCCCCGCCGCCACGTCGCCCGGCGCCAGGGCAGACCGGCCAGCACCGCCTCGGCCTCGCGGGGCTCCTGGTCCGGCACCGGGCGGCGCTTGCGTCCGCCGGGCGGGACCAGCCGGACGTCCGCGCCGTAGACCTTCTGGTTGCGCGGGATGCCCACCGCCCAGATCAGGCCCCGCTCGTCCAAGCCGTGGCGGAACGCCGCGCTCGCGCCGTAGCCGGCATCCGCCAGCACGGTGCCGAACCGCGCGCCGGCAGCGATGAGCCGGTCCAGCTCGGCGAGCGCGATCTCGCCCTTGCTGCGGGCCACCACCTCGGCCTCCGGCACGCCGGCGGCCGCGCAGCGCTCCGGATCGCCGGTCCACCTCTCCGGCAGGAACAGCCGCAGCCCCACAGGCATCGGCACCTCCTTGCCGGCGAGCGTCAGCGAGACCAGCGCCTGGCAGCTGGCCTTCTTGCCGAGCTGCCCGCAGTACTGCCGCGCCACGCCGACGGACAGCGCGCCCTTCTTCGGCAGCGCCGTGTCGTCGACCACCAGCGCCGCGCCCGGTCCGCCCACCAGCCGGTCCGCCTCGCGCGCCAACGTCCGCCACAGCGGCGCGTCGTCCCAGGCCGGGCTGGCGACGAAGTGCTGCAGCTGGTCGTGCCCGGGCAGACCCAGGCAGGCCGCCATGGGTTGCAAGCTCTTGCGCTCGCTCGGGCCGAGCAGGCCCCGCAGGTAGATCGGCGCCCAGGTCCGCCGCTTCTTGTGCCCAAGCCCCCTCAGGAAAGGCTCCAGCCAGCGATCCAGGTCGCTCCCGGCGCCATCGAGCTCAGCCATCGCCGCCTCCTGCCAAGCCGATCGATCGGCCAGTAGGTAGGTGCCCCAAGGCCAGTTCAGGAGTGCCCAGGTAGTGCTTCCGTAGTGGGCCTTCGGGCGTCAAGCCCCTCGAGTGAGTACCGCGTCGCCGGTGTCATGCTTCCGTCCGTGGTCGGCACGCGGCCGCC
>CADCTL010000151.1 GCA_902805625.1 uncultured Acetobacteraceae bacterium | reverse complement strand
GGTCTTCGGGCCGCGGCGGGGTGGCCTCTGCCGTCAACGGTGCCTCCGGCTGAGGCGGAGGCCGCGTTTGCGCCTCTCGCGGCGTCCAGGCCGGTTCCGGGGCCGGCGGCTCAACTTCCGCGAGGGGCGCTTCCGGCGCCGGCGCTTCCTGCGGCACGGCATCCTGCGGCGGCGCTTCGGCCACGCTCGGCGGAGGGTTGGATTCCTCCTCGGCCGGCCGGTCCGGCGCGCCTCGCTCGAACTCCATCGCGTAAGATGGCGGCGGGAGCGGCTCCGGCGGCTTCTCGCGTTGCAGCGAAGCCACTATCACCAGCGCCGCGAGACTGAGGTGCAGAAGCGCCGAGAACACGACGCCCGGCCGCAAGCCGCGGCCCGGACCGCGCCTTTCCTCCGTCCGCCGCTTTGCCGCTCGCCGCGAGGGAAGCGCCACGCGCGCCGTCCGTCAGGCCTTCTTTTGGCCGCCGGGCGGGGATTCGGGCGGGGAACGGCCCGGCGTGAGGCCGCGGAAGAACGCGGTCATGACCTGCTGCATCTGCTCCGGCGATTGCGGGAACAGCGGCATCCAGTTCCGCATGAGCGCCTCCGGTGAGGTGCGGGCGACGGAGTCGATCATCTGTTGCTGCATCGCCTTGAGCACCGCGTCCTGCATCGGCCGCAGGTCCGGCAGGCCGAAGCTTTGGCGCAGCTCCTCCGGCGAGCAATCGATCTCGACGTTGATCTTCATAGGCCACACTTCCCCTAGGCCAGACCATATGGCCCCGGAGCGCCGCGGCGACCAGCCGGCGCCTCGACCCGCCGGCCCGCGGCGGCTGCCTGGCTTGACCGCGCGGCGGGGCGGCGGGCATGCGCGGTGCCAACACCACGGGAGGGCACGAGGGAGGTGGCAGGCAGCCGTTCATCGCGTCGTCGCCCGCCAGTCCTGTTCGGGCAAAACGGGTGGAGCTTCGCCTTCGTCTTCTGCGTCTACGCCTACCAGGGGCTGGTCGCCGGTTTCGCCCTCACCGCCCTGCCCAACCACCACGCCGCGCTGGGCGCGTCCGCCGAAGAGGTGGCGTGGCACGCCGTCGTGGTCGGGCTGCCCTGGGTGCTGCAACCGGTTTGGGGGCCGGTGGTGGACCGCTTCGGCGATTTCCGCATGGGCCGGCGGCGCTTCTGGGCGGTTGCGGCGCTGGCGGGCTCGCTCGCGGTGCTCCTGCTCCTCCTGGCGGTGGCCGACGTCCCCGGCGCGGTGGGGCGCGTGAGCCCCGTGCTCGCGGCCCACAGCGCCTTCGCGGCGCTGCTCGACACCGCCGTGGACGGCATGATCATCGACCGCGTGCCGTCGGACGGCCTCGGCCGCGCCAACGCCTGCACGCGCGCCGGCTTCCTTTCGGGCACCGCGGCCGGCGCCGCCCTTTTCGCGTCCGTGCTGCCGGCGCACGGCCTGCACGCGGCGGCCGTCATCCTGGCAGCGGCGGGAGCGCTGGCGGTGCTGCCCGCCGTGCTGGTGCGAGAGGACGCGGGGGACGCTTGGTTTTCCTTCCGGCGCTGGCCGTCGCCCGAAGCCGGCGCGGGGCGGGCGCCGCGGAGGCTGCTCCGGCGTTTCCTGGCGCCGATGCTGCGGCGGCAAGCGCTGGTGCTGGTCGCCTTCTGCCTCGCCGTGGAGGGCGCGGTGGCGATCGTGCAACTGCGGACCGGGCTGGACCTGATCCAGCGGCGTGGCTGGGACGCCGAGTCGCTCTCGCGCTTGCAGGCGGGGCTGGGATTTCTCGCCGGCACCTTGGGCGCTTTCGCGGTCGGCTGGTGGTCGGACCGGCTGGGCGCCTTGCGCGGCTTGTCCGCCATCCTTCTGCTCAGCGCGGCGGCGCACGCCGGGGTGGCCCTGCTCTTGGCCGGCGGCGTGGCCGGCGCGGCGCCCCTGGCGACCGGGATGGCGTCCGCCCTGCCGGTGCTGATCTTCGTGGCGCTGGCGCCGGCGGTGATGCGGGCGAGCCGCGGGCCCGGCGCGGCGACCCGCTTCGCGCTGTTCATGGCGGCGTTGAACCTGGGCGGCGTCGGCGGCAACGCGGTTTCGGGCGCGATCGGCGGGGGCGTGCCCCTTTGGGCGCCGGTGCTGGCCGCGGGCTGCGTCTTCGCCGGCTGCGCGATGCTCGCCCGCCGGCCGCACTTGCTGTTCCGCCGGGGGGCGCCCGACGCCGCGCCCGCCTGAAACCGCGAAGCGGTCAGCAAGACTCCGCGCGGAAGACCTCGCTCGGCGACACGAACTCCTCCTGGGCCGCGACCGTCAGGATCTCGCGCGACCCCGCCGCCTCCGTGTGGCGCAGCACGCCGTAAACGGAGGACGCCGCGGCGGAAAGGGCCTCGGCCGCGCTGCCGGAGCGCTGGCGGTGCAACAGGAACAGCGCGGCGATGGCGTCGCCCGCGCCGTTCACTGAGAGGCGCAGCTTCGGCGTGCGCAACCGCCAGAAGCCGCCGCCCTCGGCGGCCAGCAACTCCACCGCGTCGGCCGGCGTGTCCTCGATCTGGAGCGAGGTGACGAGCACGCAGCGGGGACGGCCGCTCGCCTGCAAGCGCGTGACCGCCGCCTTGGCGCCCGCGAGGTCGGTGACGGGTCCGCCGGTGAGCCATTCCAGCTCGAACTGGTTCGGCGTGGCGATGTCGGCCGCGGGGAGCGCCCGGTCGCGGAAGAACTCCGGAATGCCGGGGCGCACGAACACGCCGCGGCCCACGTCGCCGATCACCGGGTCGCAGCACCACACGGCCTTCGCGTTGGCGGCGCGCACCCGGCCGGCCGCGTCGAAGATGGCTTCGCCGATCTCGGCGTCGCCCATGTAGCCCGAGAGCACCGCGTCGCAGCGCGTCATGACGCCGCGCTCCTCGATGCCGCCGACGCAATCCCGGATGAGGGACGCGGGAAACACCTGGCCGCGCCAGGAGCCGTAGCCGGTGTGGTTGGAGAACTGCACGGTGTTGATCGCCCAGACCTCGGCGCCGAGCCGCTGCAAGGGGAACACCGCGCTGGCGTTGCCGACGTGGCCGAAGGCGACCCAGGATTGGATGGAAAGGATGTTCACGCCGCGCTCCCGTGCCGCGCGCGAAGCTAAGGGGACCGCGGCCCTGCGGCAACGCCGCCCCCTTTGCGCCGGCGGCGCGGCGCGCCATGCTCCCGGCAACCGGGGTGCGACTCCGGACCCGTGGAGAGGGTGCGCCAGCGATGAACCGACAAACCGACGTTTCCCGTCGCGCCGCCATGCTCGGCGCCGCATCCTCCGGCGCGCTGCTCTGGGCGGGGGAGGGCGCCCGCGCCCAGGCGCAAAAACCGAGCGAGCTGCGGATCGGGATAACCACTTTCCTTTCCGGCCCCGCCTCGGTCTTCGGGGTGCCTTCGCGCCAAGCGGCCGAGCTGCTGATCGAGCAGATCAACCGTTCAGGCGGGATCGGCGGCGTTCCGCTGCGCGCCTTCTTCGTGGACGAGGCGCCGGGCGCGGACCACTTGGTGGGCGAGTACCGCCGCCTCGTGCAGAACGAGAACGTTCAGGTGGTCTTCGCCTCCATCTCGTCCGGATCGTGCCTGGCCTGCACACCGCTCTCGACCGAGTTGCGGAAGACCACGCTGCTCTGGGATTGCGGCACGCAGCGCGTCTTCGAGGAAGGCAAGCACCCCTACGCCTTCCGCACCCAGGGCTACGGCACGCCGGAAATCCTGGCGCCGTTGCTCTACTTGCTGAAGACCAAGCCCGACTTTCGCTCCATCGGCGTCATCAACCAGGACTACGCCTGGGGCCGCGACTCCTGGGAGTTGTGGAAAGCCGGCATGGACGCGCTGAAGCCCGGCGTGCGCGTGGTGGCGGAGATGTTCCCGCGCTTCGGCTCCACCGATTTCTCCACGGAGATCACCCGCCTTCTGGCCACGCGCCCCGACGTGGTGCTGTCCACGAGCTGGGGCGGCGAGTTGGTGACGCTGGTGCGGCAGGCGGCCGAACGGCGCTTGTTCGAGCGCTCCACCTTCGTCCTGCCGGTGGCGGAGGCCTCCATGCAGTCGCTCGGCCGCGCCATGCCGGCCGGGCACGTCATCGGCGCGCGCGGCGACCACTGGAACAACCACCCGCGCCCGAAAGACCCGGCGGCGATGGCGCGCTTCGTGGACGGTTACCGCCAGCGCTTCAACGAGTACCCGATCTATCCCTGCCACCACATGGCGCAGGCCTTTTCCGCCTTGCAGGCCGCCTACGCGAAGGCGATCCAGACCAAGAACGGCGGCTGGCCCAACGACCAGGAACTGGCCGACGCCTTCCGCGGCCTCACCTTCGACACGCCGACTTCCACCATCACCTTGCGCGAGGACGGGCAGGGGCTGGAGGACCAACTCGTGGGCCTGTCCAGCCAGGGCGAGCGCTTCCCGTTCGCCGTGCCGCGCGACATGGTCATCTTCCCCGCCGCCATGGTCAGCACGCCCGTCGGGCAGAAGAGCGTTGAGTGGCTGAAGTCGCTCAAGCCCGACATCCTGGCGCAGATGCCAGCGCCCATCGCCGGCTAGGCGAGCCGGACGCCGATGGGGGAGTGGTTCGCCGAGAACGGGTTGCTGCTCGGCCTCGCGGGGCTCGACGGGCTGGCCTACGCGGCGCTCGTCTTCATGGTGGCGGTGGGGCTGAACCTGGTGTTCGGCGTGCTCCGCATCGTCAACGTGGCGCACGGCAGCCTCTTCGCCATCGGCGCTTACACGGCGGCGTCCATCGGCCTCTTCTTCACCGCCCAGGGCCTGCCGCCGGCGGCGGGCTACGCGGCGTTGCTGCTGGGGGCTGCGCTGGTGGGCGGCGTGCTCGGTCCGCTGATCGAGCGCGTCGTGCTGCGCCGGGTCTACGGCTACGAGGACGTGCTCCAACTGCTCGTCACCTTCGCGCTGTTCATGATCCTGGAGGACATGCAGAAGCTGGTCTGGGGCGTGCAGCCGGTGTTCCAGGACTCGCCGATGAAGGCGCTCGGCACGGTGGAGGTGCCTTTCGGCGACGACACCATCCCGTTCACCGCCTACCAGCTCTTCGTGCTGCCGGGCGTCGCGGTCGCCACCCTGATCGGCCTTGCGTGGTTTCTGCGCCGCACGCTGACCGGCCGCGTGATCGTGGCCGTGACCACCGACAAGGAGGCGGCGACGGCCATGGGCATCGACGCCGTCCGCGTAACCCTGCTGACCTTCACCTTCGGCGCGGCGCTGGCGGCGTTGGGCGGCGCGCTGGCCTCGCCTACGACTTCCTTGGTGCCGGGCATCGGCGCTTCCACCATCGTGCTCTCCTTCGCCGTCGTGGCGACGGCCGGGCTCGGCCAGATCGAGGGGGCGGCGCTGACCTCCCTCCTGATCGGCATGGGCCGCAGCGCCGCCGTGTACTTCGCGCCGGAGCTGGAGGTGGTGGTGCCTTACCTCATCATGGTGGCGGTGCTGCTGGTGCGGCCGCAGGGCCTGTTCGGCGTGGTGGAGGCCCGCCGCGTATGAGCCGCCGCGCGGAAGCGCTGCTGGCGTTGCTCGGCGTGGCGGCCCTGATCTTCACTGCCTGGGCGGCCCCCTGGCTGCGCTTCGTGCTGACGGTCGCGCTGGCGAAGGGCCTCGGTGTGCTCGGCCTGCTGCTCCTGCTGCGGGCGGGGCAGGTGAGCTTCGGGCACGCGATGTTCCTGGCGCTGGGCGCCTACACCGTTGCCTTCGCGGCGCCGAGCGTTCCGGAAACGCTGGTTCTGCTGCCCGCGGCGGCGCTGCTGGCGGGGGTGGCCGGGCTGCTGATCGGCCTGTTCGTGGTGCGCTACCGCGACATCTTCTTCGGCATGCTGAATCTTGCGCTCTCCATGGTCTTCTACTCCGTGCTGGAGAAGTTCTACGCTGTCACCAAAGGCACGGACGGCATTCGCGTGCCGCCCCTCACCATCGCCGGCCTCGAACCCGTGCGGGAAACGCAGGAGTGGGTCATGTTCGGCTTGGCCCTCGGCCTGGCGCTGCTTTGCGCCTTGGGGGTGCGGGCGTATCTCGCTTCGCCGATGGGACAGGCGCTGGCGGGCATCAAGACGCGCGAAACACGGCTGGAATTCCTCGGTGTGCCGGCGCGGCGGGTGTTGCTTTTCGCTTACGTGCTGTCGGCGACCATGGGCGGCGCCGCGGGCGCGCTGATCGCCATGACCAGCCGGCACGTCACGCCGCAGCTCGCCTATTGGACCTCCTCGGGCGAGCTGATCTTCATCGGCATCCTGGGCGGCGCGGGCAGCGCGCTCGGGCCCTTCCTGGGCGCCGCGGCCTTCGAACTGGTGCGGGTCTACGCCGCCGCGGCGGTGGCGGACGCTTGGCAGATGATCCTGGGCGGGGTGCTGCTCGCGGTGATCCTGTTCGCGCCCGGCGGGCTGATCGGCATCCTGTCCGGGCGCGCCCAGCAGCGGCCGGCGGGTCGGGCGTGACGGTGCCGCTCCTGTCCGCGCGCGGGCTCCGCTTGGCCTTCGGCGGGGTGAAGGCGGCGGACGGCATCGACCTCGACGTGATGCCGGGCGAGTTCCTCGCCATCATCGGCCCGAACGGCGCCGGCAAGACCACCTTCATCAACATGACGACGGGCTATCTCCGCCCGCAGGCCGGCGCCATCGAGTACGAGGGCCAAGCCATCCTCGGCCTCGCGCCGCGCGCCATCGTGCGCCGCGGCATCGGACGCTCCTTTCAGCTCCCGCAGCTCTTCACCGAGCACACGGTGCTGGAGAACGCCGCGCTCGCCATCGCCGCCCGCGCCGGCATCTGGTCGCCCCTGGTGCCGCTGCTGCGGCCCGGCTACCGCCGGGACGCGATGGCGCTGCTGGCGCGGTTCGGGCTGGAGGGCGTGGCGGAGGCCAGGGCCGACGCGCTGAACGAGGGCGCGCGCAAGCTGGCCGACATCGCCATGGCGGTGGCGCTGGAGCCGCGGCTCCTGCTGATGGACGAGCCCACCAGCGGCGTCGCCGCGTCCGAGAAGATGGGCGTGGTGGAAACGCTGGTCCGGGTGCTGCGCGAGGCCGGCGTGACCGCCGTGTTCGTGGAGCACGACATGGAGGTGGTGGCCCGCTTCGCCGACCGGGTCGCGGTGTGGAGCCAGGGACGCATCCTCACGCTCGGCCCGCCCGCCGCCGTGCTGGCCGACCCGGCCGTGCGGCGCGAGGTGATCGGGATCGAGGCGGCGGCGGCGCATGGCTGACGCGCCCATGCTGGAGCTGGACGGCGGCTCGGTGGACATCGCCGGCGTCCCCGTGCTCCGGGAGGTTCACCTCCTCGTGCCGGCGGGCGGGCGGGTGGCGCTGATCGGCCGCAACGGCGCCGGCAAGACCACCACGCTCCGCACGCTGATGGGGCTGCTGCCGCTGCGGTCGGGGCGGGTCCGGATCGACGGGCGGGACGCCACCGCCGTGCCGGCGCACCACCGCGCGCGCTTGGGGCTAGGCTACGCGCCGGAAGAGCGGCGGCTCTTCGGCAGCTTCTCCGTGCGCGAGAACATGGTGCTGCCGGCCGAGGTGCTGCGCCTGCCCGCGGCCGAGACGCGGCGGCGGCTGGATGCCGTGTTCGGCCTGCTGCCGGAGCTGGCGGAGCTCGCGCCGCGCCGCGCGGCGGGCCTTTCCGGCGGGCAGGGCAAAATGGTGGCGCTCGGCCGGGCGCTGATGGTGGGCACGCGCGCGGTGCTGCTGGACGAGCCGTTCCAGGGCCTCGCCCCGGCGCTGGCGCAGCGCTACGCGGAAGCGCTGCGGCGGCTGCATCTCGCCTTGCCCGACGTCGCCATCCTCATCACCGAGAGCAACCCGGAGCTGCTGCGCTCCTTGGTTGAGACGACCTTCGTGATCGAACGCGGAGAGATCGCGCCGGCCTGATCGGCGGCACGGACGTTCCGGGTGGTGATCCGGTTGACCGCACTGCCCGCGCCCGCGAGGGTGCGTCCCGCCCCGGAGCGAGCGCGCCCCATGTCCGTCATCCGCAGCGTCGAGGAACTCGAAGCCCTCTACGGCCAGCCGGTCGAGGCCTCCACCGTCAAGGAGGTGGACTGGATCACGCCCCACTACCGACGACTGATCGAAGCGTCGCCCTTCTTCGTGCTCGCCACCAGCGGGCCGGAAGGGTTGGACTGCTCGCCGCGCGGCGACCTGCCGGGCTTCATGCGGATAGCGGATGAGCGGACGCTGATGTTTCCCGACAGGCGCGGCAACAACCGGGTGGATTCGCTGCGGAACATCGTGCGCGACCCCCGCGCGGCGCTGCTGTTCCTGATCCCCGGCTCCGGCACCACCCTCCGGGCGAACGGTCGCGCGCACCTGGACACGGACCCCGCGCTGCTCGCCTCCTTCGCGGTGGAGGGCAAGGCGCCGCGCTCCGTTGTCGTGTTCCGTGTGGAAGCGATCTACTTCCAATGCGCCCGCGCCGTGCTGCGGGCCGGGCTCTGGGATCCCGAAAGCCGGGTGCCGCCGGAGAGCCTGCCGAGCCCCGGCCGCATCCTGGCCGCGCTCAGCGCCGAACGGGTGGGCGGCAACGGTTACGACCGGGAATGGCCGGAGCGGGCCCGCAACAGCATGTGGTAGGGCTGGCACGCGGCTGTGTTGCGACCGCGCGGCCCCTGGGATATGGAGGGCGCCTCCCGCGGCCGGTCGGCATCGGCCGCCTCTTCTCCGCGAGACGCCCCATGAAGCCCGACATCCATCCCGAGTACCACGAGATCAACGTCGTCATGACCGACGGGACGCAGTTCAAGACGCGGTCCTGCTATGGCAAGCCCGGCGACACCCTGCGCCTCGACGTGGATCCCAAGTCCCACCCGGCCTGGACCGGTGTGCAGCGGATCATGGACACGGGCGGCCAAGTGGCGAAGTTCAACAAGAAATTCGCGGGCCTCGGCGTCCGTAAAAAGTAGGCCGCGGAGCGCTCTAGCGGGCTGCGCCGCCCCCTTGAACGGGGGGCGGCGTTTTCTAATTCTAGGCTTGTCCGAGGCGCCCTCCATGGGGCCTCGGGCGCGGCCTCTCCTCCCAGCGCCCTCTTGGGGCTGGTGGGCAATGGTCGCCGGCAACAACGGACCTTGCTTCCTTAGGGGGTTCACGGGCTATGACCACTCTCGATTTCTCTCCCCTTTTCCGCACCGCCATCGGCTTCGACCGTCTGGCGCGCCAACTCGAAACGGCGCGCACCGCGCCCGACGTGCAATCCTACCCGCCCTACAACATCGAGAAGACCGGTGAGGACAGCTATATCCTGACCATGGCCGTCGCCGGCTTCGGCCCGGACGACATTGAGGTCGTGGCGCGGGACAACACGCTGACCGTCTCCGGCCGCGCTCCGCAGGCCGAGGAAGGCCGTGCCTTCCTGCACCGCGGCATCGCCGGCCGCGCCTTCGAGCGCCGGTTCGTGCTGGCCGACCACATCGTGGTCGAGGGCGCGACGCTGGAGAACGGCCTGTTGCAGCTCAGCCTGAAGCACGTGGTGCCGGAGGCGCTGAAGCCCCGCCGCATCGCCGTGCAGGCCAGCCGCCCGACCGTTGCACAGCCGGCCCTCGCCAACGAGCAGGGCGAGCAGGTCCAGGCCGCCTGAGCGGCCGGTTCAGCCGCGACGCAGATGGCGAGACAGGGGCCGGCGGGGCACACCCGCCGGCCCTTTCCGCATGTGCGAAGGGCCGCTTTCCGCCTCCCCGGCGCACCGCTAGATAGCCCCGAACACGCACGCCTCAGGATTTCTGCCCCATGGCCGCCCAGTACATCTACGTCATGAAGGACCTCACCAAGGCCTACCCGGGCGGGCGCGAGGTCTTCAAGGGCATCACCCTGTCGTTCCTGCCCGACGCGAAGATCGGCGTGCTCGGACCGAACGGCGCCGGCAAGTCCACGCTCATGCGGATCATGGCGGGGCAGGACCCGGAGTTCGGCGGCGAGGCCTGGGCGGCGCCGGGCGCGCGCGTCGGCTATCTGTCGCAGGAGCCGCACCTCGATCCCGACAAGACCGTCGGCGAGAACGTCATGGAGGCCTTTGCCGGCCTCCGGGCCGACCTCGAACGCTTCAATGACATCAGCGCGAAGTTCGGCGAGGAGATGTCGGACGACGAGATGAACACGCTCCTCGCCGAGCAGGCCGAGTTGCAGGAGAAGATCGACGCCGGCAACGGCTGGGAGATCGACCGCACGGTGGACATCGCCCTCGACGCATTGCGCTGCCCGCCTGCGGAGAGCCCGGTGACCAATCTTTCGGGCGGCGAGCGGCGCCGCGTGGCGCTGTGCCGGCTGCTGCTGGAAAAGCCCGACCTGCTGCTGCTCGACGAACCCACCAACCACTTGGACGCCGAGAGCGTGGCGTGGCTGGAGAAGACGCTGCGCGACTACACCGGCGCGGTGCTGATCGTCACCCACGACCGCTACTTCCTAGACAACGTCACGAACTGGATCCTGGAGGTCGATCGCGGCCGGGGAATTCCGTACCAGGGCAACTACTCCGCCTACCTCGACCAGAAGCGCAAACGGCTGGCGCAGGAGGAGCGCGAGGAGAGCGCGCGCCAACGTCAGCTCGCCGAAGAGCAGGAGTGGATCGGCCGTTCGCCCTCCGCCCGCCAAGCCAAGAGCAAGGCGCGCATCCAGGCTTACGAAGAGATGCTGGCGAAGAGCCAGGAGCGCGCGCCCGACCCGACCGAGATCGTCATCCCGCCGGGTCCGCGGCTCGGCAATATCGTCATCGAAGCGGAGAAGCTGCGTAAGGGCTACGGCAACAACCTCCTGATCGACGATCTGGAGTTCAAGCTTCCGCCCGGCGGCATCGTCGGCATCATCGGCCCGAACGGCGCCGGCAAGTCCACGCTGTTCCGCATGATCACGGGAGGCGAGAAGCCGGATGCGGGCTCCTTGCGCGTCGGCGATACGGTGGAACTGGGCTACGTGGACCAGAGCCGCGACTCGCTGCGCGACGACCGGACCGTTTGGGAGGAGATCTCGGACGGCATGGACCAGATCACCATCGGCAAGCGCGCCATCCCCTCGCGCGCCTACGTTTCGGCGTTCAACTTCCGCGGCTCCGACCAGCAGAAGCGCGTCGGCATCCTGTCGGGCGGCGAGCGCAACCGCGTCCATTTGGCGAAGATGCTGAAGCGCCCGCACAACGTCATCCTGCTGGACGAACCGACCAACGACCTCGACGTGGACACGCTCCGCTCGCTGGAGGAGGCGCTGACGGAGTTCGCGGGCTGCGCGGTGGTGATCAGCCACGACCGCTGGTTCCTCGACCGCCTCGCCACGCACATCCTGGCCTTCGAGGGCGACAGCCACGTGGAGTGGTTCGAGGGCAACTACCAGGCCTACGAAGCCGACCGTCGACGCCGCCTCGGCGCCGCGGCGGACCAGCCGCACCGCATCAAGTACCGGCCGCTGACCCGGTGACGGCGGCGGCGCCCCGGCGCCCGCTGGCGGCCCCTCCGCCGCCGGCCGTCCGCATCGTGCGGACGGAGCGCCTGATGCTGCTCCCCGTGGGACTCGAGAACCTGCCGGAACTGGTGAAGTTGAAGGCGGATCCGCGCGCTTTCTCCGCCATGCTGCACGGCGTCCGCACACCGGAGCGGACGCGGGAGGAGCTGGAGGACGACATGGTGTTCTGGCAGGTGCGCGGCTACGGCACCTGGGCGGTCCACGCGCTGGCGGACGAGAGCTTCCTCGGCATCACGGGCCTGATGGAGCGGTCGGACGGGCGTGGGGTGGCGCTGCGCTTCGCGCTCTGGCCGGAGGTCCGCGGCCAGGGCTACGCACGGGAGGCGGCGGCGGCGGCGCTCGCCTTCGGCCACCGCGCGGGGCTCGCCCGCGTCATCGCCGTGGCGCGCGAAACCAACATCCCGTCTCGCGCCGTGCTGACGGACATCGGCATGAGGGAGTGCGGCGAGTATCCATACCAGGGGCACCGCATGCTGGTGTTCGAGAGCCTCCGATAGCCCCTCGTCACAGCTCCGGCAGGCGGTTGTCCATGCCTCGGAAGCAGACCAGTTCGCGCGCCTCGCGTTCGGCGGGCGACATGGCGAGCCAACTTCGGAACTCGGCCAGTATCCTCGCGGTGATGGTGGCGAGCCGGTGCGCCGCGGCTTCGTCCAGTGTGAAAAACCGCAGCTCCTCCAATTCCCCCGAACCGCGCACGACGCCGTCCGCAGCCTCGGCCGGTGCGATCAGGAACCGCGCGTTGAAGCGGATCGGCATGGCCGCGGGCGTCACCGCGCGGCAAAGGTAGTCTAGGGCGCCGAGGTCGGGCAGCAGGGAGCCGTTCCGGTCCGAGCGGCCGAGGGCGAGCCCCGTTTCCTCGAACAGCTCTCGCGCGGCGGCGATTCCCAGCGCCTGCGCCAAGCCCGGTGCGGCGCTGCGTTCCAGGCAGGCGCGGGGGAAGGCCCGGAGGGCGCTCGACGCCGCCGCATGGTGGTCGGCCGGGTCCACCCGCCCGCCGGGGAACACCAGCACGTTCGGCATGAAGCGGTGCTTGGCGTGGCGCAGGCCCATCAGCACTTCCGGCCCGTCCCGCCCGTGGCGCCACAGGATCAGGCTTGCGGCGTCCCGTGGCCGCGCCGGCCGGGCGTTCGTGCCCGGCCCGTCGCCTTCGGCGCCGCCGGGATTGTCGGCCGTCGGGTCGCGTCCTTTCGCCGGGCGGTCAGTCAAGCGAGATGCCGCGCAGCCGCAGCCAAGTGCGGAAGCCGAAGCGCTCCGGCACGGAGAGCTGCCGCGCGCTGTTTTCGGTCCAGCGGCACCCCTCGGGGCGCGCGCCGTGGATTTCCGGATAACGCGGCCGCGCCGGCGGCCGCAGCGCGTCGTATGCGGGCAGCGCTGCTTCAAGGCCGCTGTCGTCGTAGCGTTCCCGGTGCACCACCACAGATTGCGGCAAGCGCGGGGAGGGGGCGTTGCGCTCGGCCGGCCAGCCGAGGGTGAGGCCCGCCACCGGGAACACGCCGCGCGGCAGGCCGAGCAGCGGCGCCAACCGCTCGACGTGGTTCCGCACGTAGGAGATCGGGCAGGTGCCGAGCCCCGCGGCTTCGGCGGCCAGCACGAGGTGCGCCATGGCGAGCGCGGCGTCGGCCGCCGCGTTCAGGAAGGTGTCCACGTTGTCGTTGGCGTGTTCCAGCCCGCGCAGTTCGCAGAGCCGCCGGCCGCGCCGGATGTCGCCGCAGAAGATCAGCAGGACCGGCGCTTCCTTGATCCAGGGCATGGTGCCGATCCAGTCCGCGACGGTGGCGATCCTCGCCGGGTCCTGCACGACGACGATGGAATATTGCTGCAAGTCGGACTTGCTCGGCGCCGACTGCGCCGCCGCCAACAGGGTGCGGAGCAGCGGCTCCGGCACCGGCTCCGCTCGGTATCGGCGCGTCACCCGGCGGTCGAGGACGGCGGCAAGGCCCGGCGCGACGGCGGTGGGCGGCTCGAAGTCCGGCTCGGCGCCGTAGCGGGCGCGTAGC